>JANLUW010000477.1:0-7428 GCA_031363645.1 Rhizobacter sp.
CCAAGGCCACGCTCGAAGAAAAAGTGCAGAAGATCATGCAAAAACTCGCGGCCATGGCTTGAGCGGCAAATCAGCACACCGGAAGATGAAAACATGAAGATGGACGACCTGAACACGCTCGCACCGCCGGTCGTGGCCGCCGCCTCGCCCGAGGTGTTTCACCAGCTCGGCCTGATCACGCGCCAGTTGCACGACACGCTCACGCAACTCGGCGTGATGCCGCGCTTGCAGCAAGCCGCCAACGGCCTGCCCGATGCACGCAGCCGCTTGAGCTACATCGCACAAAAAACCGGTGACGCTGCGAACAAGGTGCTGAACTCGGTCGACATGGCCAAGGCCGAGCACCAGCGCATCAGCACCGAGACGCGCCGCGTGGCCGCGGCGATCGGGCAAGACCCGGTAAGGGCGGTGGCAACAGGCGCGGTGATCAACTTCGTTGGCGATGTCGAAGCCGCGACCGAGCGCATCGACCGCCACCTGACCGACATCATGATGGCGCAGGATTTTCATGACCTTACCGGCCAGGTGGTGGCCAAAGTCGTGGCGCTCGCCGCCGATCTCGAAGACAGCCTCGTCAAGCTGCTGGTGCAAGCCGCGCCGGCCGAGCAGGTGCAGCGCGTCGAGTCGGTGGTGTTGAATGGCCCGGTCGTGAATCCCGAAGGTCGCAGCGATGTGGTCGCCGATCAAGGCGAGGTCGACGACCTGCTCGCGAGCCTCGGGTTCTGAGGGCTTGTTGAACGAAAAAAGGCGACCCGTGGGTCGCCTTTTTTCGTTCGCGGAATGGAAGCTCGTCGCCCTAAAAGTTCTACTGCGTAGACGTATTAAATAGTATGGGAATGCTCTACTAATCTTCATCTGCAGCCGCCCAGACGGCCTACGCCGTCCTCTCGCTCGCCGCCCGGCAGGCTGAATTGTCGCGCTCCATCGCCGACGTTCCCGGTGGCTTCGCGCGCAAGCTGGTGAAAGGCCATGCGTATTGGTATTACCAGTACCGGCAAGGGGACGGCCGCACGCTTCAACTTTTCGTCGGGCCCGAGAACGCGGAAACAATGGCGCTGATGGCGGCGCATGCCGACCCCGTTCACCGTGCCGCCGCCGAGCACCTGAAGACGCTCTCGCGCTCGGCCGAAGCGCTCGGCTGCTCGACTGCGATCCCGAAGCACGCGCGGGTATTTCGCAGGCTCGCCGACCACGGCTTCTTCTGCGCCGGCGGCGTACTGATCGGAACGCACGCTTTCCTCAACAACCAGAACTTGCTCGGTGTCGTCTGGAGCGGCGCCAATGTCACGATGGACATCGACTTCGCACACTCTGGCAAGCACCTCTCACTGGCGCTGCCTTCCAACGTTGCTGCCGACACGCACGTCGCAATCGACTCCCTCTGGATGGGCTTCGTGCCGACTGTCGGTTGCACGACTTACAAGAAGGCCGACGAGCCGGATTTCGATCTTGACTTCGTGACCTCGAAAGGCCGCGCTGGCGACGCGCCGATCTTCGTGCCCGCGTTCAACATCACGCCGCAGCCGCTGCCATTCATGGAGTTTTCGATGGAAGACACGGCGGTCGCAGCGTTAATCACGGCGCAAGGCCCGATCGTCGTCAACGTGCCGCGGCCCGAACGCTACGCGGTGCACGAGCTGATCGTCAGCGGTGAGCGTGCGCAAGCGATGCGCACCCAGGCCAACAAAGATCTCGCTCAGGCTGCTTCGCTGATCGACTACCTCGCCGAGAACGACTCCGATGCGCTGGCCGAGGCATGGAACGATGCGGTGTCTCGCGGCCCCGGCTGGAAGCGGCGCGCCGTGGACGGTGCACGCCGCGCCGCCAAAAGCTTCGACGTCATCGCGGCGCCGATCGAGCGGCTGATGAAGTCGGCCACAAGCCGCGTGGCAGCCAAAAAACTGAAAAAGCCCGGCAAGCTTTGACGACTTGCCGGGCCACATTACGGCTGCGCTTACTTCGGCAGCAGCACCTTGTCGACCACGTGGATCACGCCGTTCGACTGCATCACGTCGGCGATCGTCACGTTGGCGGTGCCACCGGATTCGTCCATCACCATTACCGTGCCGCCCGAGGCCATCGCCGTCAGCGTGCCGCCCGAGACGGTCTTGAGCGTTGCCTTGCCACCGCCTGCGGTGATGGCCTTGGTGATGGCTGCGGCGTCCATCTTGCCGGCGACCACGTGGTAAGTCAGCACCTTGGTCAGCGTCGGCTTGCTCTCGGGCTTGAGCAGCGTGTCGACCGTGCCGGCCGGCAGCGCAGCGAAGGCCGCGTTGGTCGGTGCGAACACGGTGAACGGGCCTGCGCTCTTGAGCGTGTCGACCAGCCCGGCGGCCTTGACGGCAGCCACCAGCGTGGTGTGGTCTTTGGAGTTGACGGCGTTGTCGATGATGTCTTTGGTGGCGTACATCGGCGCGCCGCCGACGGTGACCTGGGCGATCGCGGTGAGAGTCGAAGCCGACATCACCAAGGCGAGGACGACGGTCGAGAGTTTGATGCGTTGCATGAATGTCTTCCTGTGGCTTTGTTCAAATTGACGCTGCAGGATGGCCGCGTGGGGGCTTGTACGCCGCACCCGCGGCACCGGATGCGGTGCCCCGCACTTCTTTGTCCGCACTTCTTTATGAGCTCGCTTTTGCGTTGTAATCGGGGTGCAATTCGGCGCCATGCCCGCCACCGCGCCAGTCGACAATAGGGCTCCGGGCCTTGGCGGCCCCGCTCGCCAAGCCCAGCCAACGATGCCCGCAGTCCCCGCCCCCCATCCGGAACATGAAGCCGCGCGGCTGGCTGCCCTGCGCGCGCTGCGCTTGCTCGACACGCTGGCCGAGACCGCCTATGACGACATCGTGGCGCTCGCCGCGCAGATCTGCGGCACGCCGATCGGGCTGGTGTCGCTGGTCGACGCCGACCGGCAGTGGTTCAAGGCGCGAGTCGGGCTCGATGCCACCGAAACACCGCGCGACCTGGCCTTTTGCGCGCACGCCATCATCGCGTCTGAGCCGGTCTTCATCGTCGAAGACGCCGCGCTCGACGCGCGCTTTTGCGACAACCCGCTCGTCACTGCCGGCCCGGCGATCCGCTTCTACGCCGGCGTGCCGATCGTGCTACCCGACGGCCAGGCGATGGGCACGGTGTGCGTGATCGACACCGTGCCGCGCGCGCTCGACGCCGCCCAACTGGGTGGCCTGCGGGCGCTGGCGCGGCAAACCACTGCGCTGCTCGAATTGCGGCGCGCCTCGCTCGCTGCCGAGCAACAGGCCCGCACCTTCGAAGACTTGTCGAACCAGGCCGAAGAGGATCGCAGGAGGAGCGCCGAGCTGCTCGAGATGGTGCTGCGCGGCGGCAACCTCGGCCTGTGGGATCTGCACGTGCCGAGCGGTCGCTTCACGACCAATGAGCGCGAGCGCGCGATGCTCGGCTACACCGAAGCCGAGGCCCGACCCGAGCTGATGCATTGGCGCTCGCTCGTGCACCCCGACGATCGCGCCGCGATGGATGAATCGATCCTGCCGCACCTGAAGGGGGAAGTCGGCTTCTATTCCTGCGAGCACCGCATGCGTCACCACGACGGCCACTATGTGTGGATGCTCGCGCACGGCACCATCGTCGAGCGCGATGCAACGGGTGCGCCGCTGCGGTTCGTCGGCACCCACACCGACGTGACCGAGCGCCTGCGCAACCGCCACGCGCTGCAGAACGTGCGCGACGCGCTGCAGCGCATGGGCCAGATCGCCAAGGTCGGCGGCTGGGAACTCGAGCTTGCCACCGGCACGCTTGCCTGGACGCCCGAGGTCTACCGCATTCACGAGCTCGACCCGTCGATCGAGCCGGGGCTCGTCAACGCCATCGACTTCTACGCGCCCGAGGCACGGCCGGCGATCGAGGCTGCCGTGTCGACGGCGATCTCGCACGGCATACCGTGGGATCTGGAACTGCCGTTCATCACCGCGAAGGGCCGCGCGCTGATGGTGCGAGCGCAAGGCGAGGCGATCATGCAAGACGGCGTCGCGGTGCGCTTGTTCGGCGCCTTTCAAGACATCACCGAACGCAAGGCCGGCGAGCAGGCGCTGGCCGAAAGCCAGCGCCGTTTGCAGCTGATCACCGAGAACCTGCCGGCGCTGATCGCGCACATCGATCACGCGCAGCGCTACACATTTTTAAGCGCGCACATTCAGCGCGTGCACGGCGTCGACACCGCGGCCGCGGTCGGCCGCACGATGCGCGAGATTCGCGGTGAGGCCGCCTACGCGCAACTCGCGCCGCACGCCGAGGCCGCGCTTCGCGGCGAAAACGTCACCTTCGAATACACCGAATGCGTGCGTGGCCGCAGCGTGCACTACCAGTCCAACTACGTTCCCGATATCGACGCCGCCGGCCGCGTACAAGGCTTCTACGCGATGACCTTCGACATCACCGAACTGCACGAATCGAGGGCCCTGCTCGAACGGCTCGCGCGCGTCGACACGCTGACTGGGCTGCCGAACCGGCGCCAGTTCGACGAGCGCATCGCCGAGTCGCTGATGCGTTCGAAGCGGCTCAAGCAGACCATGGCGGTGATGTTTCTCGACATCGACCACTTCAAACGCATCAACGACACGCTCGGGCATGCCGCCGGTGACGCCGTGCTCTGCGAATTTGCGCGCCGACTCAAGGCGTGCGTGCGCACGACCGACACCGTCGCACGGCTCGCGGGCGACGAATTCGTCGTGCTGCTCGAAGGGCTGACCGAGGGCGCAGCGGGGGCGCGTGAACTCGAAGCGCTGTCGGCCAAAGTGGTGAGTTGCATCCGCCCGCCGTTCGTCGTCGACGGCGACGGTGACGGGCTGACGGTGACCACGAGCGTCGGCGTCGCGACTTGTGCCGCGGGCGAGTTCAGCGCTGCACAGGTGCTCGCGCGCGCTGATAGCGCGCTGTACGCGGCCAAAAGCCAGGGCCGCGACCGCTACGCCATCGCCTGATCGGGTGCCGAACTGGCCGCAATTGAGCCCGCTTATCCGTGCGGCGTCGGTGCGCCTCACCCGAGACAATGAGCCGGCGCTACCAGTCGGCGCCACGCCATGGCCGAACAAAATTCAGACGACCGCGATCTTCCCGCATCACAACGCAAACTCAAGAAAGCGCGTGAAGACGGGCAGGTCGCGCGCTCGCGAGACTGGGGCCACTTCGTCGCGATCGCCGCCGGCAGCGCGCTGCTGCTGGCCGCCGCGCCGATGCTGGTCGAGTGGGTCAAGCAAACGCTGATGCAGGGCCTGCAGTTCGACGCTGCGGCAGTGCGCGATCCGCGGTTCATGGGCGAGCGCCTGCAGGCGATGACGATCCGCTGGCTCTGGGTGGTGCTGCCGGCGGGCTTCGCGATGATGGCCGCGTGCGTCGGCGCGAGCCTGGCCATCGGTGGCTGGAACTGGACCCTGAAGCCGCTGATGCCCAACTTCGGCAAGCTCAACCCGTTGACCGGCATCGTCGGCATCGTCTCCAAAGACAAGCTGATCGATGCGCTGAAAGGCAGTGTGCTTGCGCTCGTGCTCGGCACCATCGGCGCGATCTACGTCAAGGCCCACACCGAAGAATTCATCGGCCTGCTCGCGATGCCGTTGCCGGCTGCAATTCAGCACGGCGCGAGCGCGATGGTCGGCGGCGTGATGCTGCTGTTGCTCGCACTCGCCGTGTTCGCGGGCATCGACGTGCCGCTGCAGCTTTACCAACACGCGCAGCGCTTGAAGATGAGCCACCAGGAACAAAAGCAGGAGCACAAGGAACTCGAAGGCAACCAGGAAATCAAGGCCAAGATCAAGGCACGCATGCGCGAGATGACCAAGCGCCGCATGCTCGCCGCCGTGCCGCAGGCCGATCTGGTCGTGATGAACCCGACCCACTATGCGGTCGCGCTGAAGTACGACGACAAGAAGATGGGCGCCCCGCGCGTCGTCGCCAAAGGCGCTGACCTGCTCGCGATGACGATTCGCGATCTCGCCAAAGATTCGAAAGTGCCGGTGTTGCAGGCGCCGGCGCTGGCACGCGCGCTGTATGCGCACGCCGAGATCGACCGCGAGATTCCGGCAGCGCTGTTCGCTGCCGTCGCGCAAGTGCTCGCCTACGTTTACCAGTTGCGCGCGCCGCGCTCGCCGGGCAGGTCGCGATGCCAGCCGCTCTGCCGGAGCTGAACGTACCGCAAGAGCTCGATCCGCACCACGCGCCGGTGCCAGGGATAGAAATTTTCGACTGACGCCTCGCTTTGTCGCGACGCGGCAGCTTTCTGCTGGCGCGCATCAAACCGAAGCCGCGGCTTCGGTGACGGTGCTGCGATAACGCGTGCCCGGCAATCTTCGTTTCCTGACGACAGCTGCTTCGCGCTGCCCGGGCTACGACTTGGTGTCGGGGCGCTGCGTCGTGACGACTTGCCCGTCCTTGACCGGCAGTGTCGGGCCTGGTTTGAAGGACGTTCGCGCCACGCCATCCTTGCCGTCGAGACGATACGTGACGTTGTAGCCGACCTGCTTTTGTGTCTTTTCGTTGACCGTCTTGCAGTGGCGCTCGGTCGTCATCGTGACATCTTTGTCTTGCATGTTTTTCTGAACCTGGTTGCCGGCATAGCCGCCTGCCGCAGCTCCAGCGACGGTGGCGAGCGTCTTGCCCTTGCCGCCACCGACTGCACTGCCCAGCAGACCACCTGCCAGCCCACCGACCACAGTGCCAGCGATGCGATTTTCGTCCTTGACAGGCGCTTGGTGCCGCACTTGAACGTCTTCGCATTTCTCGTGAGGCGTCACGACAGTCTCGAAGACCTCCTTCACTGTGACGACTTCGGCAGTCTGCGGCTTGGTCATCGTCTTGTAGCCCGTGACGGCGCCAGCTCCGAGCACCACCATGGCGATGCCACCGACTGCGATTCCCTTGATCATTGACTTGTCCATGTGAGTGTTCCTTTTTTGACCGCGTGATTTTGGTCGCTTCGACGACCTGCTCGGCACCTGTTGATGCGGTCGCACTGAATGGAAACGCAGCTTGCGGGATATCTTCACGAACCCCCTGTAACGTGGAGCAGCACAGACAGGCGTTGAGCGAACCAAGCCTGCGTGGCGCGCGCCTGACGCCGAATGGGTTGGCGGCCCGTTCAGTCATCAAGACTTCAGCCTGCGCGAACACAGCCCGGAACTGGCGCGCCTTCACCCCGCTTATCCGGCTCAAGTTTCGAGCCCGCCCCGGAACAATGGCGCAGCACCTCGCGGTGCGCCTTGCCAACTGTTTTTCGGAGCCTCCGCAACCCATGAACCCGATGCTGCAGCAGATGCAAGCCGGGCTCGGCCCCAATGCCAAGGCGGTACGTTCGATGGCGGCGCCGCTGGTGGTGGTGATGATCCTGGCGATGATGGTGTTGCCGCTGCCGCCGTTCGCGCTCGACCTGCTGTTCACCTTCAACATCGCGATGGC
>JANLUW010000503.1:0-9458 GCA_031363645.1 Rhizobacter sp.
ACTTAGGTTCGGGCACCTTGACCGACAGCACGCAGCACAAGCCTTCACGCATGTCGTCGCCGGTGACTTCGACCTTCGCTTTCTTGGTGAGCTCGTTGTCTTCGATGTATTTGTTGATTACGCGGGTCATGCCGGCGCGCAGCCCCGTCAAGTGGGTGCCCCCATCGCGTTGCGGGATGTTGTTGGTGAAGCACAGCACGTTCTCGCTGTAGCCGTCGTTCCACTGCATCGCCACGTCGGTCGTGATCGTCGTGCCTTGCTCGCTGACCTTTTCGCCAGAGGCACCGAACACGGTCGGGTGCAGCACCTTCTTGCCGGTGTTGATGAACTCGACGAAGCCTTTGACGCCGCCCGCGAAGGCAAAGGTGTCTTCCTTGTTGTTGCGCTCGTCCCTCAGGCGGATCTTCACGCCGTTGTTCAGGAAGCTCAACTCACGCAGCTTCTTCGCGATGATGTCGTAGTGGAAATCGATGTTCGAGAAGATCTCGAGGTCGGGCAAAAAATGCACCTCGGTGCCGCGAAGTTCGGTCTGGCCGACGATCTTCATCGGCGAAACCTCCACGCTGTTTCCCGATCCATCGTCGCGTTGCTCCAGCATGCGGTCTTGTGGGATGCCCTGCTTGAACTCCATGAAGTGCGCCTCACCGTCACGGCGCACCGTGAGGCGCAGCCATTTCGACAAGCCATTGACACAGCTCACGCCCACGCCGTGCAACCCGCCCGAGACCTTGTAGCTGTTTTGGTTGAACTTGCCGCCGGCATGCAATTCGGTCAGCGCGATCTCGGCTGCCGAGCGCTTGGGCTCGTGCTTGTCGTCCATCTTCACGCGGGTCGGAATGCCACGGCCGTTGTCGGTCACGCTTATCGAGTTGTCGGTGTGGATGGTGACGACGATGTCGTCGCAATAACCCGCCAACGATTCGTCGATCGAGTTGTCGACGACCTCGAACACCAGGTGGTGCAAGCCGGTGCCATCTGATGTGTCGCCGATGTACATGCCGGGGCGCTTGCGCACGGCCTCCAGGCCTTCGAGGATCTGGATGCTGCCTTCGCCATAAGCGGCACTGTCGGCCGCATGCTGCGTATGCCGCGCACCGTCGGCATCCGCTTTGTCCTGCGCCGCTTCGGCTGCCTTCGCAGCATCGAACTTGGCCTTGTCAGAGGCATCGCCTCGCGCGTTGTCAGAAGGAATAGATTCACTCATTGCAAGGCTCTCAAAGGGCCCAAAGGGCCCGGGTCTCATTCAAGACAGAACCCACCCGTTCGGCGGGGGGCATGGGGGTACGCAGTCACCGCGCAACGGATATGAGCCGCCATGCGGCTCATATCCGCATTGGCATTACCACGTACTTGAACCCGGCCTGCTCGGGCACCGTGATCAGTGCGCTCGAGTTGGTGTCTTGCAGCTCGAGCTTGATCATCTCGACGCTCATGTTCATCAGCGCATCGATCAGGTAGGTGACGTTGAAGCCGATTTCGATCGAATCACCGGCGTAATCGATCTCCAGTTCTTCTTTCGCCTCTTCCTGTTCGGCATTGCTCGATGCGATGCGCAGGGTGCCCGGCTCGATGTTGACGCGCACGCCCTTGAACTTTTCGCTGGTGAGAATCGCCGCACGCTGCAGGCTCGAGAGAAACGGCACACGGCCGAGCGTCACCACGTTCTTGTGGTTCTTCGGGATCACACGGTTGTAGTCGGGGAACTTGCCCTCGACCAGCTTGGTCACGAACTCCACGCCACTGAAGCTGAATTTGGCTTGATTGCCGGCAAAGCGCATTTCGATCATGCCGCCTGGGTCTTCCCCCGCTTTGCCGTCCTTCTCGTCCTTGAGCAGGCGTTGAAGTTCCAGCACGGTCTTGCGCGGCAAGATCACTTCTTGCTTCGGGATTTCGACGTCGAGTGTGGCCTGCGCGAGCGCGAGCCGATGGCCATCGGTCGCAACCAGAGTCAAGCTCTTGCCTTCGGCGACGAACAGGATGCCGTTCAGGTAGTAGCGGATGTCGTGCACCGCCATCGCAAAATGCACCTGGTTGATCAACCCCTTGAGCGCCTTTTGCGGCACGCTGAACGCCGGTCCGAAGTCGGCGGCTTCTTGCACCAGCGGGAAGTCGTCTGCGGGCAGCGTTTGCAGTGTGAAGCGGCTCTTGCCGCCTTGGAGCGTCAGCTTGTTCTGGTTCGCTGTCAGTGTGACGATCTGGTCCGCCGGCATCGACCGCAAGATGTCGATCAGCTTGCGTGCGCCCACCGTGGTCGAGAAGTTGCCGCCGTCACCACCCAGCTCGGCGCGGGTGCGCACCTGAATCTCGAGATCACTCGTGGTGAGCTCTAGGTTCTCGCTCGTCTTGCGGATCAGCACGTTGGCCAGGATCGGCAATGTGTGGCGCCGCTCGACGACGCCGGCCACGGCCTGCAGTGCGCTCAAAATATTTACCTGTGCTGTCTTCAAGACAATCATTTGAACCTCTTAACGTAGTCGTAGTAGTAGGGTACGCCGGCTTCTGTGGACAACGCCATTTTCGCTTGTTCCGTCAATCACTTAGGTCACGGTAAACCTTGGGGTTGGCGCCCTTGCATACGGTCTGCCGGGCATACAACAACTTCTCGAAACGGCCCGACCCTGTGGACAGGTGCTCAGTTGCGTGCAAGTTGTCCCCAGGTTTATCGCTTGACATCGATTGCGAACGCAGTGCGTCCTCCTCAGCCCTTGAGCGTCTGCTCGAGCACGTGCAGTTGCTGGTTCAGTTCGGTGTTCTTTTGGCGTTCGGCGGTGATCTTGCGCACCGCATGCAGCACGGTCGTGTGGTCGCGCCCGCCGAACAGTTCGCCGATCTCGGGCAGGCTTTTTTGCGTCATGTCTTTGGCTAGGTACATCGCGATTTGGCGCGGCCTGGCGATCGAGGCCGGTCGCTTCTTGCTGTACATGTCGGCGACCTTGATCTTGTAGAAGTCGGCGACGGTTTTTTGGATGTTCTCGACGCCGACCTGCCGGTTCTGGATCGACAGCAGGTCTTTGAGCGCCTCGCGCGCGAGGCCGATGTTGATTTCCTTGTGCGAAAACCGGGAGTACGCGAGGATCTTGCGCAGCGCGCCTTCGAGTTCGCGCACGTTGGCCCGCACGTTTTTCGCAACGAAGAAGGCCACGTCTTCGGGCATCGGCGTGGCCTCGAGCTCGGCCTTGCGCATCAGGATGGCGACGCGCATTTCGAGCTCGGGCGGCTCGATCGCGACTGTCAAGCCGGCGTCGAACCGCGAAGTCAGGCGCTCGTCGATGTCGACCAGCCCTTTCGGGTAGGTGTCGCTGGTCATGATGATGTGAGCGCGCTTGGCCAGCAGCGCTTCGAACGCGTTAAAGAAT
Organism: Rhizobacter sp.; assembly: GCA_031363645.1. Taxonomy (GTDB): domain Bacteria; phylum Pseudomonadota; class Gammaproteobacteria; order Burkholderiales; family Burkholderiaceae_C; genus LMDS01. The sequence goes on from JANLUW010000503.1 coordinate 3,357, forward strand.
TCTTCCTGTGTGCGCTCTTTGCCGGCAAAGAACTGCACGTCGTCGATCAGCAGCAGGTCGAGTTGGTGGTATTTGGCTTTGAGCTCGTCGAAGGTTTTACGCTGATAGTTTTTTACCACGTCGGTGATGAACTGTTCGGCATGCAGGTAGAGGATGCGCGCGTCTGGCCTGTCGGCCAGCAGCGCGTTGCCGACCGCATGGATCAGGTGCGTCTTGCCGAGGCCGACACCGCCGTAGATAAACAGCGGGTTGTACATCTGGCCCGGTGCGCCGGCCACATGCAGCGCGGCGGTGCGTGCCATCTGGTTGGCCCGGCCCGGCACGAGGGTGTCGAAGGTCAGCGCCGGGTTCAGGCGGCTGCGCGACGGCAGCTGCATCTGCTGGTTGATCGTGCGCGGCAGGTTTAGTGCTTGCGCGACCGTAACCGACGCGCCGCCCATCGGCCGGGCAGGTGATTGTGCGGGCGCGTCGATGCGCAGGGTCAGCGCGATATCGAGCCGAACCGGCTTGCCCGCCAGTTCGGCGAGGACGGCCTCGATCCGCTTGGCGTACTGGTTGCGAATCCAGTCGAGCTTGAAACGGTTGGGCACGCGCAACGTGACGACGGCACCGAGGGCACCTTGATCATTGACCTCGGCTGCTGCCAGCGGGCGAATCCAGGTGTTGAATTGTTGTTCGGGCAACTCAGCGGCGAGTCGCTCGCAGCCGCGTTGCCAAAGGTCAGCGCTCATTGTGGAAAACTTGGATCTGGAAGCCATCGAATTGTACGTTGTGTGACGCGCTGAACGGTGGTTATCCACAGACCGCCGCCACCCGTCGATGACCCCGCATCTCACGCGCTGCCGGTGTAAGTCATTGACCGGGCAAGGGGTTTTTGGTGTAATCATGGGTTTCCCGGAGCCGCAGTGGCGCGGGCACATCAAACGGCCCCCAGAGCACCTAAGAAGGCGCATCCAATGGGCCAGCTGGACAGACCATGAAACGCACCTACCAAGCCTCCAAAGTCCGCCGTGCCCGCACCCACGGTTTTCTCGTCCGCATGAAAAGTCGCGGCGGCCGTGCCGTGATCAACGCACGCCGAGCCAAGGGGCGCAAGCGCCTGGCAGTCTGAGGCTCAAGCGGTCGCGTTGCACCGGGTCAGTGTGCCCATGATCGCGCATCTCGTGCGGTCGGCAGATTTCGAGCGTGTGCTGCGCACGCGAACCCGGGTAAGTAGCGCGCACTTCGCGTTGCACCACGTGGCTGACGGGCCGAGTACGCCTTTAAAGCGTGCTGCAAAACGCGTTGCTGCCGAGTTATTAACAGGTGAGGTTCCGATTGATTCATCGCCTGTGGATGAAACGCCTCGAGCCGCCCCAGAAGCTGTGTGGCTCGGCACCGTGGTGCCGAAGCGCCACGCTCGGCGCTCGGTGACCCGCACGTTGCTCAAGCGTCAGATTCGCGCGGCGATCACGCGCCATTCGGCGTCGCTCGCGTGCGGTTTGTGGGTCGTTCGGTTGAGGGCGCCATTCGACCGGGCCCATTTCGTCAGCGCGGCGTCCGACCAGCTCAGACGTGCTGCGCACGACGAGCTCGAAAGCTTGATCGGCAGCGCAGCACAGTGCGTGGTCGCCAGTGCTTGACCATCGGCGCCCGAGCCAAATGCCACATTTTTTGACTGCGCTTCCTCAGCGCGCGCTGATCGCTTCGGTGCGCGGCTACCGCTTGCTGCTGAGTCCTTGGCTTGGCAACGCGTGTCGCTTCGAGCCGACTTGTTCTGCCTATTCGTTGCAAGCGTTGCAAGCGCACGGTGCCGCAGTCGGTACCTGCTTGACCCTGCATCGGCTGGCGCGCTGTCACCCGTTTTGTGCCGGTGGCCATGACCCGGTGCCTGAGCGCGCACCACCGCTGTTTCGCCATCTCCTGACCGCGGCGTCACGCGCCGTGGTTCATCCCACTTCCACCAAGCCAGGCAAGAGCTCCCTATGACCGATATGCGTCGCACCCTGCTGTGGGTGGTGTTCTCGATGTCCCTGTTCTTGATCTACGACGCTTGGAACAAGCACAACGGCCAGCCCTCGTTCTTTAGTCCGGTGCCGGCCAAGGTCGCGACGCCCCCAGCCCCGGCTGGCCTGCCGAAATCTGCGGTCACGACCGGCAGCACGCTCGGTGCAACGCTAGGGGCCGCGCCGGTCGCGACCCCCGGTGCGCCGTTCGTGGTCGCGGAGCAAACGACCATCACGACCGATCTGGTCAAGGCCACGCTCAGCAGCGTCGGCGGCACATTGACCCGGCTGCAACTGCTGCAGTACCCGGATCACGTGGCGCAAGAGTGGTACGAACCCGTCCTCGAACTTTTCGGTCGCAAAGCCGCGCCGGCCGCGCCGAAAGACGTGCTGCTGTTGGACGAAGCCCCTGACCGGCTGTACGTCGCCGAATCCGGCCTGATCCCAACCATGGGCGGCTCCGGCCTGCCGAACCACCACACCGCGATGACGCTGGTGCCGGGCGATCGCACCTTGACGGCGGGTCAAAGCACGCTGCAGGTGAAGTTCGAGTCGCCGGTCGTTGGTGGCGTCAAGCTGGCCAAAACCTACACCTTCAGGCGTGGCGACTACGTGATCGATGTGAAGAACGAAGTCGTCAACGAATCCGGCGCTGCAGTGTCGCCGCGGCTTTACCTGCAACTGGTGCGCGACGGCGTGCCGCCGCCGGGCGAGTCAAGCGTCTACTCTACCTTCACGGGCCCGGCGATCGACGACGGAAGCAAGTTTCAGAAGGTCGACTTCAAGAGCATCGAGAAGCGCGCCGCGACCGACAAACCCGACCACACCATCCAATCCGACAGCGGCTGGGTCGCGATGGTGCAGCACTATTTCACCTCGGCCTGGCTGATCGACAAGCTCGACGGCACAAAGCTGCCGCGCGAATACTTCACCGGCAAGTCCGACATGACGAACCCGTCGACCGGGCAAACAGCTCGCGTCTACTCGGTCGGCATGTTCGTGCCGCTCGGCGAGATCGCACCGGGCGCGGCCAAGGCCTTCGATGCCAAGCTGTTCGTCGGCCCGCAAGAAGAAGCAAAACTCGCGAAGCTCGCGCCGCGCCTGGAACTCGTCAAGGATTACGGCATTTTCAAGATCCTCGCCGAGCCGCTGTTCTGGCTGCTGACCCAGATCCACAAAATCCTGGGCAATTGGGGCTGGTCGATCGTCGGGCTGGTCGTGTTGTTGAAGATCGCGTTCTACTGGCTCAATGCAAAAGCCTACGGCTCGATGGCGAAGATGAAAGCGATCAGCCCGAAGATCACCGAAATGCGCGAACGGCTCAAAGACAAGCCGCAAGAAATCCAAAAAGAGATGATGCGCATCTACCGCGAAGAAAAGATCAACCCGCTCGGCGGCTGCCTGCCGATCTTTGTGCAGATGCCGTTCTTCATCTCGCTGTATTGGGTGCTGCTCTCTACGGTCGAGATGCGCGGCGCGCCGTGGCTCGGCTGGATCAGCGACCTCTCGGCTAAAGACCCGTACTTCATCCTGCCGATCCTGATGACGCTGACCAGCCTGCTGCAGACTTGGCTCAACCCGACACCACCCGACCCGGTGCAGGCCAAGATGATGTGGTTCATGCCGCTCATATTTTCGGTGATGTTCTTCGTGTTCCCGTCGGGACTGGTGCTGTACTGGCTGACCAACAACATCCTGTCGATCGCGCAGCAATACGTGATCAACAAGCGGCTGGGCGTGCTCGGCAAGTAGCCGATGCTTCCGCGCCACCATGACCCGATCGTCGCCGTCGCGACGGCAAGCGGGCGCGGCTCGGTCGGCATCGTGCGGGTCTCGGGCGCCAACCTCACGGCCTTCGTCGTCGCGCTGCTTGGCCGCGCCCTGCACGCACGCCACGCGACCTACCTGCCGTTTACCGATGCAGCCGGCGCACCGATCGACCGTGGCCTGGCGCTTCACTTTCCGTCACCGAACTCTTACACCGGCGAAGACGTGCTCGAGCTGCAGGCCCACGGCGGCCCGGTCGTGCTGCAACTGCTGCTGGCGCGTTGCCTTGAGTTGGCCGATCCGCACTTGCCGGGCTTGCGTCTCGCTCAGCCCGGTGAGTTCAGCGAACGCGCGTTCCTCAACGACAAGCTCGACCTCGCGCAGGCCGAGGCCGTCAGCGACCTGATCGAAGCCAGCACCGAGGCCGCAGCACGCTCGGCCAGCCGCTCGCTGACCGGCGCGTTTTCCGACGAGATCAATGCGTTGCGTGAGCGCCTGATAGAGCTGCGCATGCTCGTGGAGGCCACGCTCGACTTCCCCGAAGAAGAGATCGACTTTCTGGAGAAGGCGAACGCCCGCGGCAGGCTGCAAGCCGTTGCCGTGCAGCTCGACGCCGTGCTCGACCGCGCGCGGCAAGGCGCGCTGCTGCGCGAAGGCATCACCTTCGTGCTCGCCGGCCAACCCAACGTCGGCAAGAGCTCGTTGCTCAACGCGCTGGCCGGGGCCGAGCTCGCGATCGTCACCCCGATTGCCGGCACCACCCGCGACAAAGTCAGTAGCACGATCCAGATCGAAGGCGTGCCGGTGCACGTGGTCGACACGGCCGGCCTGCGCGATTCGGTCGACGAGGTCGAGCGCATCGGCGTGGCACGCAGCTGGCACGAGATCGAGCATGCTGACGCGGTGCTGTTGATGCACGACCTGACCCGCGTCGGTGAGCCCGCTTACGACGCTGGCGAAGCGCAGATCGAAGCGCAAATCGAGAAGCGCTTGCCGGCGGCGCTGCGAAACCCCGATCGCTTGCTGCACGTTTTCAACAAGTCGGACGCCAAAGCAGCGGCCGGTGCGAGCGGCCTGGTGCTTTCGGCACGCACCGGCGCCGGCATCGCTGCGCTGCGCGCGAAGCTGCTCGAGCTCGCCGGCTGGCATGCGCAACCCGACGGTGTGTTCATCGCCCGCGCTCGCCACGTGCAAGCGCTTCGCGAGACCCGCGCGCACCTTGCCAGCGCGCTCGCGCAGGCAGCTCGCGCTGACGCCGCCCTCGATCTGCTGGCCGAAGAACTCCGCCTCGCGCACGACGCGCTCGGTCAAATCACCGGCGTATTCACTTCCGACGAATTGCTCGGCGAAATCTTCAGTCGCTTTTGTATCGGCAAGTAGTGCCCTGGCCGCGCGCGCCCGCGACTCGACGAACGGGCGACTGGGTGCGATGAAGGGTGCGCTGCGGTGCCACTCTCAGCGATCGTGCGTGGCGGCTCACCGCGATAATCGCGCTGACAAGCACGCCCCACGTCGGCGCTGCGCGGAGGCTGCCCATGGAAATCGACGAGCTGGTACAAGCTATTCAGACGCTCAATGCCGACGACGCCTTTCGGGCGCGCTTGAGTGCCGAGCAGTGGCGCAGCATCGCGCCTTACCTCACGCGACATGAGATTCGCGCCGGTGACTTGCTGATCAAGCAAGGCGACGCCGACCGCACGATGTACTTTCTGTCGCAGGGCAGCCTGCAAATCTTCGTCACCGGCGGGCCGCCGGGCAGCAATCGCATCGCGATCCTGCGCACCGGCTCGGTGGTCGGCGAGCCGGGCCTGTTCGGTGACAGCCCGCGCATGGCCAACGTCGAAGCGATGACGCCGTGCGTGGTGTTCGCGCTGCGCGGCCCGCGCCTCGAAGAGCTCGCTCAGCGCCTGCCGGCGCTCGCACTCGAGTTGCTGCGCGCCGCAGGCGGCGTGATGGCCACGCGCATGCGCGCCAACCTGGCCAAGCAAACGCCGTTCAGCTGACCACTGCGCGGCTCAGCCGCCGAACCGCGAGCGGCCGACCACGCGCACGCCCGCAGGCACGGTGCCTTCGATCACGCAGCCCTCGCCCATGTCTGCGAACTCGGTGGTCAACGCGGTCATGTTGACCTGGTGCGTGACCCACACCTCGAAGCGCTGCGGGCCGATCTTGCCGAGTGCGGTCGCGAGCGCAGACGACTGACGCTCACGCGCGCTGGCCTCACCGAAGAACGAGTTCAAAGCCGGCCACGGTTCGACCTGCCCGAACGCGAGCGCTGCGGTGTCCACGCAGCGGCACCAGGCGCTGCTTCGCACCGCCGCCGGTTGCAAGCGGTGCGCCTTGAACCACA
>JANLUW010000504.1:0-1526 GCA_031363645.1 Rhizobacter sp.
GGGCGCGCCACAGCGGCCGCAGACCGGTGAGTCATTCAGGCGCTCGTCGGGAATGCGATTGGTGGTCGCGCAGGCGGGACAGACGAGGTTCATTACAGGGTTCCTTCATGCACGGGTTTGATGCGAAGCCACACGAATGGCCTGCAGCAGCGCTTTCGCGGCAAGCTCCGACGACGCGGGGTTCTGCCCCGTGATCAGCAGCCCATCGGTCACGACATGAGGCTGCCAGTCCGCCGCCTTCGAATAGTGGCCACCGCTCCTCGTGAGCATGTCCTCGACGAGAAAGGGCACGACCCGGGTCAGCCCGACCGACTGTTCCTCGGTGTTGGAGAAGCCTGTCACCGATCGCCCGCACACCGCAGGCTTGCCATCGGCCGACTTGACGTGGCGCAACACACCCGGCGCCTGACAGACCGCAGCCACCGGCTTGCCCGCCGCGAGCATCGTCTCGATCAGGCCGATCGAATAGGCGTTCTCCGCCAGATCCCAGAGCAGTCCATGCCCGCCGGGATAGAACACCGCGTCGAAACGGTTGGGAACGACATCGCGCAGCTTCATCGTCCTTGCAAGGGCTGCCCTGGCGACCGAATCTGCCTCGAAGCGCCGGGTAGCAGCGGTTTGCGATGCCGCCTCTTTGCTCCTCGGTTCGACGGGTGGCTGGCGACCGAACGGCGAGGCCAGCGTGATCTCTGCGCCCGCATCCTTGAAGACATAGTACGGCGCAGCAAATTCTTCCATCCAGAACCCGGTCTTCAACCCGGAGTTGTCGAGGTTCTCGTGCGAGGTCAGGACCATCAATATCTTCATGTCCAGGTCCGCGCAGCGAAGTCACTTGAACGACTTGACCAATGCCTCGAACTGCGTCCGCAGCGATTTGTCGTGCGGCGTGACGGCAGGGACTTTCCGGTCGACGCCCAACAGTTCGTACACGGCCATCTGCGCGGCGCGCACCGAGTACTCGACCGTGAACACACAGTCGTCCGCGATCTCGACAAACTGGCTGATGAAGGCGAAGTTCTTCGAACCCTCGGGCACCGGCAATGGTCGGTCACCCGGCGCACGTGGCATGAACATGCTGGTGATGTAAGGCATACGGCAGGGGATGCAATTGGCAGACTGCACGGTCTCCAGGTCGAAGCGCAGATGGCCGCAGAGCTCATGAAGAATCTCGGCGCCATTGCACTCGGCCATCGGCTTGGCCACGAAGTTGCCGACGCGGTCCGGAAGCAGCGCATAGCCCCAGAACACCTGCACATCGGCGGGCTGGTTCGCGAAGTGCGGCTGGTGCGCCAGCACGATGGACATCAGCCAGTTCGAATCCTTGAACGTCACCAGACCACCGGTGCCCGCCTCGTTGCCACTGAACCGATTCATCTCGTCGAAGAACGCGGGATTCCTGAGCGTCACGGTGAACGACTCCCAGCACGACTGCGCTATGCAGCTGTTGAACGCCGCCGGATTGCCGAACGCCGGCCTGCCCTTGGCGAGTTCCTCCCATAGCGTCCAGCCGCCGCTGTCTGCCTTGG
>JANLUW010000532.1:0-5207 GCA_031363645.1 Rhizobacter sp.
GCTGGCGCAGGCCCAGGTGCTGAGCCCAGGTGCTGAGCCAAGGGCTGAGCCAAGGGCTGAGCATCCACGCGGCGGCGAACACACTCGATGTGGCGCCAAGCACGGCGTTCCGCTGGCGCCACCGCTTCCTGGCTCTGGCCCAGGACGCCAAGGCCGGGAGCCGGACAGGCGTGGCCACTTCCTACTTGGCCAGCTACTTGGGTTGGTTCGGAGCGCTCGACCGGTCCGGGTCAACGAGCACTGAACCCGCTTGCTTGTTGGCTCTCGCCCTCGGACGTGGCACTCGTCCATAGCCAACGCATAAAGAGCCTTTTTTGGGCGCGCCGAATGCACCGGGGCACACTCGATAATCGAAAACGTTTTGTCCTGGAGGTACCGCCATGCCGATCGCTCCGGTACTTCAGCGATTCGTCGACGATGAACTGGCACTGGCACCGGCGCTGATCGAGCATGTGCTCGCGGGCTGCCTGCAGTTGCTGCACGACACGAAAGACAACCGTCTTTCGGGCGCCGAGCGGGCGCATCAGTTCGCGCTGGCTGAGGCGCTGCAATCTTCTGCCGTGAACTACCAGAGTGCTTTCAGCGAAGCACTGCGCAATGGCGTGGTCGCCGCGCTCGCCGAACAAAACGACGGCCTGCCCGCCAATGCGACTGCAGCCGCCGGCGGCCTCGAGCTGATGGACGAGTCGCGTGTCGAGATCGACATCGAGCTCTCGCGCGCGATGCAGCTGATCGACACCACTGCCGAGTGGGAGTTGCGCGAGCTGCAGACCTTCACCTCCACCCTCGTCGGCCAGACCCACGTCAGCACCGAATCGAACCCGCTGCGCCCGCTGGTCTATGCCACGGCGCTCTGGGAGGCGGCGTGCGCTGTGAGCCCGACGCAAGCGCAGCGCACGACCTTGCTGCGGGTCTCTGCCGGCGTGGCTGCGGGGCTGCTTAAAAACGCCTGGGCCGCTGCTTGCACCCGGCTCGAAGACCAGGGCGTTGCGCCAAGCATCTACCGAACCGTGCTGCTCGCCCCAGGCTCGACGACGCTGCGCGGCGGCCCTGCGCCGGCTGACACCGTCAGACCCGGCGCGATGACCAGCCTGCTCGCGAGCATGCCGGGCGGTTCGACGAGCTTTCGGGTCGGCGTGGGCAACGTCGCAATCGCGATGGGCACGCCGGCACCGGTGCGTTCGGCAGCCCACCCGGTAAGCGCCGAGTTCGAGCAGGCGCTGGCCCGACTCGACGAACTGTTGCACCAGTTGCCGCAACCGGCCGCCGGTGCGATGCGAGACCCGAACGATGCACTTGCCAAGCGGCTGAACATGCATCGCGCCGCGATCGCGAGCGCTTCGGCGCCGGCCGAGCGCCAACTCGTCGAGCTGTTGGCTCGGCTGTTCGACAGCATCCTCGCCGACCCGCAAGTGCCCGCTGCTTTCGCGACCGTCCTGGCGCGTTTGCAAACCTCAGCGTTGCGGGTCGCGCTGCGCGACGCCGACATGCTGAATTCGACCCAGCACGCCGTCTGGCGGCTGCTCGACCGCATCGGCGAGAGCGGCACCGGCAACCCGAAAGCCAGCGATGCGCGTGCGGTGGCGCTCGGTAATTTTTGCCACGCCCTGGTCGACTCACTCGCTCGCGCGCCTGCGCCCGACGCAGCGCTATACCGCCGCGCTCAAACGCAACTCGACGCATTCTTGAGCGACCAGCTTCAGGCGCAGCTGCGCGCCGCGAAGCCCTCGATGCAGGCCTTGCAACTCGCCGAGCGCCGCGAGATCCTGGGGCAACAACTCGCGCACCGTCTCGCCGACCAGATGGCGCCGATGCGAGCAACGAGCCCGAGCATCCGCCGCTTCGTCACCGGCACGTGGGCCCGGGTGTTGGCCGAGTCGATGTTGCGCGACGGCGAGCAGGGCGACGCCACGCGCGGCTACATCAAGCTGGTCGATGAATTGCTGTGGAGCGTGCAACTGCCCGACCACCCTCAAAGCCGGCAACGCTTGCTGAGCCTGTTGCCGAGCATGCTGCAGCGGCTGCGCGCCGGCATGGCATCGATCGACCTGCCCGCGGCCGAACAAGGTCACGTGCTCGACGAGTTGATGGCGATCCACACCGAGGCGCTGCGCCCGGGCGGCCGCGAGGCCGATGCCGCCACGCTCACATCGGCGCAGATCGTGCAACGCATGCGCGACGAAGTGCTGCCACCCTCGACCGGCCACGGGGCTTTCAGAGATTCGGTGATCGACCTCGGTTCGATGGAAACCGTGCCGGCCAAGCTGATGCCCGAATCACCCACCGACGAGCCGGCCAAGCGCGTCGACGCGCTGCGCGAGGCCGATCGGGTGCGGCTGTTCGTGCACGGCCGGTGGGCGCGCGTGCAACTGCTGTGGCACAGCGACCAGAGTCTGTTTTTCCTGTTCGCCGGCGAGCACGCCGGGCGCACGCACTCGGTCACGCACCGCGCGCTCGAAAGGCTCGCCGCGGCCGGGCTGCTCCAGCCGCTGGAGGCGCGCTCGCTGGTGCAGCGCGCACTCGACAACGTCACCCGCGAGTTGATCCGCCCAAGCTAGTGGTGCCCCTCGCCTGCGGCGTACCGCAGTCGATCCCCCGAGGGGGTATCGCCCGGCAAGGTCCACGCGAGTGGATCTCTTCGTGGCCCACGGCGGCGCGGCGCTCGGGCTCAGCCCGCAAGGTGCGTTTCGATCTCGGCGGCGATGAATTTCGGCCGCTCGTGGATGATCCAGTGCGTGGCGCCGGGCACGCGCACCAGGCGCATGTCAGGCACGAACGCATCGAGCCCGTCGATCAACGACTTCGGCAGCGCGATGTCGTCCTCGCCCCAGATCACAAGCGTCGGCTGCCTCACCGTGACGAACTCGGGCGCGAATGCGATCTTCATCACCGCCGAGTCGGCCGAAGTCGGCGGGCGAAGTGGCGAGGCGCGGTAGTAATTGCAGCCGCCGGTGAGCCCGGCGTTCCAGATCGCGCGGTACTGGTCGCGCACAGGCGGGGTCAGCCAGCCACCGCCTTCGCGCGTGGCATCGGCCGCGCCCATGTTCTCGAACATCGGCCACAGGCGGGCGTAGTCGTTTTCGGCCAGCAGCTTTTCGGCGTCGGGGCGACACAAAAAATTCATGTAGGCGCTCGCCGCCTGCTGCTGCGGGCTGTGTTGCAGCTCGCGCAAAAAGGTCGCCGGGTGCGGCGAGTTGATGATGACGAGGCGCTTCATCAGTTCGGGCTTGAGTGCCGCCAGCGTCCACGCCACCGCGCCACCCCAGTCGTGTGCGATCAGCGCCTCGACCGGCGCGCCGCCGCCCTGCTGCGCGATCAGCGCTTCGATGTCGGCCATCAAGTGCTTGACACGGTACTGCTCCACCTCGCCCGGCGCCGACGACGGCCCGAAGCCGCGCAGGTTCGGCGCGATGCAGCGATACCGATCGCCGAAGTGCGCGAGCGTTTCGTCCCAGACGAAGGCCGCCTCCGGAAAGCCGTGCAAAAACACGAGCAGCGGCGCGTCGGGTTTGCCGATCGCGCGGCAGCTCAGCGTGATGCCGTGTGACAGGACCGCGTCGAAGGTCTGAATCATCGGTGGACCCAGCTGTGCAGGACTTTTGCGGCGTCGCCGATGCCCGTTTTCTTCAGTGCCGAGAACAGCGCGATCTGCACATCTGCCTCGTCGGTCGCGATCTCGCCGAGCACCGCCTGCGCGCCCGCCAGCGCGGCGTTCGCCTCGGTGCGATTGAGTTTGTCGGACTTGGTCAGCAGCACCAGCAGCTTCACCGAGCCGTTGCCCACGCGCGGGCCGACAAAGCCCATTAGCTGGTGGTCGAGGTCAGTGAAGCCGAGGCGCGAATCGACCATCAACACCACGCCGACGAGGCTGCGGCGCACGTCGAGGTAGTCGGCCATCACCTTTTGCCAGCGCAGCTTGGCGCCACGCGCCACAGCCGCGTAGCCGTAACCCGGCAGGTCGGCGAAGATCGAATTCGGCACCATCTTCGGGCCGAGGTCGAATAGGTTGATGTGCTGGGTACGGCCGGGCGTTTTCGAGGCGAATGCGAGGCGCTTTTGCTGCGTCAGCATGTTGATGGCGGTCGATTTGCCGGCGTTGGAGCGGCCGACGAACGCGATCTCGGGCAACTCGGTTTGCGGCAGTTGGTCGAGCTGGCTGGCGGTGGTGCGAAAGCGCGCGGTGTGGCACCAGCCGAGCGCGCGCTTTTCAACGTCGGCGGCGGTCTCGAGCACCCCTTCGGTGCTGGCGACCGACACCTGATTCGTATTGTTTTGTTCGGCCATGGAGTCGCCCAAAGTCATCATTGTAAAATCAGGCGGTTTCGCACCAGAAATACGCTGCCATGAAGTCTCTTGCCTCTGCCGTCGCCTCCGTCGCTTTTCCCATGCTGCTTGCCATGTCCACCGCCTCCGGTGCGGCCGAGCCTGTCAAGCCTGCGGCCAAGGCCGACCTTGCCAAGGGGCAGGCCACGTCTGCCATCTGCATTTCTTGCCACACCGCCGACGGCTCCCGCGGCACCCCGACCTACCCGATCCTGCAGGGTCAGCACCCCGAATACTTGGCCAAACAATTGACCGAGTTCAAGGCGGGCATACGCGCGAATGCGATCATGAGTGGCATGGCCGCGGCGCTGACCGAAGACGACATGAAAAACGTGTCCGCGTTCTACGCCGGCAAGCAGGCCAAGGCCGGCTTCGCGAAGAGCAAAGACACCGTCGCGCTCGGCGAAAAAATTTACCGCGGTGGCATCGCCGACCGCAGCATCCCGGCCTGCGCCGGTTGCCACAGCCCGACTGGCGCCGGCATCCCCGCCCAGTACCCGCGCTTGGCCGGCCAGCACGCCGATTACGTCGAAGCGCAGCTGGTGGCCTTTCGCGGCGGCGTGCGCAAAAACAGCGCGCCGATGACCGGCGTGGCGGCCAAGTTGAACGACCGCGAAATCAAGGCCGTCGCCGACTACATCGCCGGCCTGCACTGACGCGTTCGCGGACGCTCGCGAAACCGCCCGCCGAAAGGGCCGGTGCTGCACCGGCCCTTTTCGTTTCCGACATTCCCGCTTCGACCTCGCCCCGGATAATCGCCAGATGACTGCCACCACCACCGGCATTGAAATCCGTGCGCGGTCGCGCTGGGTGCGTGATTGTGTCGAGCTGGTGTCGTCGATGCGGTTCTCGATCTCGCTGCTGACTGTTATCTGCATCGCCTC
>JANLUW010000560.1:0-2043 GCA_031363645.1 Rhizobacter sp.
CGCTTCATCGCGGCCAGGCGCGGCGGCACGCTCGCCGGGTCGATGGCTTGGGCCGTCAGCCACGGGTACGCCGGCATGTTCGACTCGGGCACGAGATCGCGTGGGTTCTCGAGGTGCAGGCGCTGCCACTCGTCGGTGTACTTGCCGCCGATGCGGTGCAAGTCGGGTCCGGTGCGCTTGCTTCCCCACTGAAACGGATGGTCGTAGACAAACTCGCCGGCCGTGGAGTAATGGCCGTAGCGCAGCGTCTCGGCGTTGAGCGGCCGGATCATTTGCGAGTGGCAGCCGTAGCAGCCTTCGCGCAAGTAGATGTCGCGGCCGACGAGTTGCAGTGCGTCGTAAGGCTTGAGGCCGGCGACCGGCTCGGTCGTCGAGCGCTGAAAGAACAGCGGCACGATCTCGACCAGGCCGCCGACGGCGAGGGTCAGCAGGATCAGCACGATCATCAAGAAGTTGCTGGTCTCGATGCGCTCGTGACCGGTGACGGGTGGGTTGTCTTGGGACATTGATCGATCCTTCTCAGGCAAAGGCCAGGTGCTGCGGGATCGACGACGGCAGCGCGCGCCCACTGCGGATCGTCATCGCGACGTTCCAGGCCATCACGCACATGCCGCTCAGGTACAAGATGCCGCCGACGAGGCGCACGATGTAGAACGGCCAGGTCGCCTTGACGCTTTCGACGAAGGTGTAGACCAGCGTGCCGTCGGGGTTGACCGCGCGCCACATCATTCCCTGCATCACGCCGGCAATCCACATCGCAGCGATGTAGAGCACGACGCCGAGCGTGGCGATCCAGAAGTGCAGGCTGATGGCCGGCACGCTGTGCATCGTGGTGCGGCCGAACATGCGCGGGATCAGGTAGTAGAGCGAACCCACCGTGATGAAGCCGACCCAGCCGAGCGAGCCGGAGTGCACGTGGGCGATGCCCCAGTCGGTGTAGTGCGACAAGGCGTTGACCGTCTTGATCGACATCATCGGCCCCTCGAACGTGCTCATGCCGTAAAACGAGAGCGCGACGATCAGAAACTTGAGGATCGGGTCGTCGCGCAGCTTGTGCCACGCACCCGACAACGTCATCATCCCGTTGATCATTCCGCCCCAGCTCGGCGCCAGCAGCACGAGCGAGAAGACCATGCCGACCGACTGCGCCCAATCAGGCAGCGCGGTGTAGTGCAGGTGGTGCGGGCCGGCCCACATGTAGGTGAAGATCAGCGCCCAAAAGTGCACGATCGACAGGCGATACGAGTACACCGGCCGCTCGGCCTGCTTCGGGATGTAGTAGTACATCATCCCCAGAAAACCCGCCGTCAGGAAGAATCCGACCGCGTTGTGGCCGTACCACCACTGCACCATCGCGTCTTGCACGCCGGCGTAGGCTGAGTAGCTCTTCAGCAGGCTCACCGGCATGGCGGCACTGTTGACGATGTGCAGCAACGCGACCGCGATGATGAACGCGCCGAAAAACCAGTTGGCCACGTAAATGTGGCGCACCTTGCGTTTGCCGATGGTGCCGAAAAACACGATTGCGTAGGCGACCCACACCACGGCGATCAGGATGTCGATCGGCCATTCGAGTTCGGCGTATTCCTTGCCCTGCGTGAAGCCCAGCGGCAGCGTGATCGCCGCGGCGATGATCACGACCTGCCAGCCCCAGAACACGAACTTCGCGAGCCGCGGCAAGAACAGCGGCACCTGGCAAGTGCGCTGCACCACGTGAAAGCTCGTCGCCATGAGCGCGCAGCCGCCGAACGCGAAGATCACCGCGTTGGTGTGCAGCGGGCGCAGGCGCCCATAGCTGAGCCACGAGATGCCGTGGGTGAGGTCGGGGAAGGCCAATAGCGCCGCGATGATCACGCCGACCAGCATGCCGACGATGCCCCAGGCGACCGACGCGAGCGCCAAGCCACGGACGGCCTCATCGGTGTAGTTCACCGGCGCTGCGAGTTGCGCGTTTCCAGCCATCGAGGACCCCCTGTTCTTTGAAGATTTCACAAATCAATGTCGACCACGAGGATTCTTCGGCCCGCCGGCTTCAGCACCCTT
>JANLUW010000594.1:0-12336 GCA_031363645.1 Rhizobacter sp.
ACCGTCGAAGATCACCGGCTGAGACTCCTGGCCTTGCGAATTGTTCAGGCTGTAGTTCCAGACCGGCACGAGCTTGTCGACGTTGCCCTTGTTGATCGTCTTGAGCGCGCTGTAGCGCTGGTTGGCGTAGCCCATGCCGTACGTCAGCACGTTGCCGGGCGTGGCCTGGTCGTCGGTGAGGGCCTTGGCGGTCTGCGCTTGCGCGCTGGTGGCCGCAGCGAGCGCGAGGGTGCAGGCCAATGCAAGTTTGCCGATGTGGGGTGCCTTCATGCTGTCTCCGTTTTGTTGCTTCGAACGGCTCATGCGAATGCTTGTGCGCCACGACCGCTGCCGCAGCGGTGTGGCGCCAGGGAAGGGGCTGGAACCTAGGGGCATCCCTGATCCGGCACGGCACGCAGGCGCAGTCGCCGGACACCTGCAGTGAGCCCGTAATTACAAACGGGCGCGGCCTGAATTGCGACGCGCCGACGTGTCTCACGATGGAACAGTGACGCGGTCCGGTCTGGCGCTACCACCGCCTGTCAATCGCCGAACAGCACCGCCGGCCCGGCCAGCCAACGCCAGGCGCCCGGTGCCAAGTCGGCCGGCAACGCGAGCGCGCCGTACGAGCTGCGGTGCAGCGTGTCGACCGTGTTGCCTGTCGCGGCGACCATGCGCTTGACTTGGTGGTACTTGCCTTCGAGCAGCGTCATGCGCAGCGCGTGATCGCCGGTCTGCTCGGCCGCTGCGGCGCGCACCGGCAGTGGGTCGTCGTGCAGGATGACGCCGTGCAAGAGTTCATCGATCTGCTTCGGTGTGACCGCGTCGATCGTGCCGATCTCGTAGACCTTGGGCACGTGCTTTTTCGGTGACGTGAGGCGGTGGATCAGCGCGCCGTCGTCGGTCATCAGCAGCAGGCCTGTCGTGTCTTCGTCGAGCCGGCCGACCGGTTGCAGACCACGCACGCGCAGCGGCAGCGGCAGCAGGCTCATCACGCTCGGGTGGTGCTTGGGTTTTTGCGAGCACTCGTAGCCGGAAGGTTTGTGCAGCAGCACCAGCGCCTTCGCGCAGTACGGCCACAGCTCGCCGCGCACGCCGAAGGTGAGGCCTGCCGGGTCGATGTCGAAGAACGGGTCGTCGCAGACCGCGCCCTCGAGCGTGACGTGACCACCGAAGATCAAGCCTTCGCATTCGCGGCGCGCGCCGAAGCCTTGGGAAAACAGCACTTGGGAAAGTCTCATGCCTGCATTTTCGCTTTCACGTTAGACCGCGGGCCGAGCGACCTTTCCAGCAACGGACGACACGCTGTGAGCAGGCATGATGCAAAAAGACTTTGTTCCGAGACAACATGGCGGTTTTCTTCACCACTCCCGGCGCTTTTCGCGATTGGCTGGAAGCGAATGCTGCGGGCGCGCCGGAACTGCTCGTCGGCTTTCACAAGATTAGCTCGGGCCGACCGAGCATGTCGTGGTCGGAGTCGGTCGACGAAGCGCTGTGCTTCGGCTGGATCGACGGCGTGCGCAAACGCATCGACGACGCCACCTACTCGATCCTCTTCACGCCCAGAAAGCCGGCATCGGTCTGGAGTGCCATCAACATCGCGAAGGTTGCGGGGCTTCAGGCCGAAGGGCGCATGAGGCCGGCGGGCGCCGAGGCGTTCGCGAGGCGGACCGAGGCAAGGTCGAAGGTCTACGCGTACGAACGCGAAGCGCTTGCCGAATTGGCGCCGGCCGAGTTGCACGACTTCAAGCGCGACATGACAGCGTGGCGCTTTTTCGAGAGCACACCACCCGGTTACCGCAAGGTCGTGCTGCATTGGGTCTGCAGCGCGAAGCGGCCCGAGACCCGGGCCGCGAGGCTCGGCAAACTGCTCAAAGCCTGTGCCGCCGGGCGGCGGCTCGAATGAGCTTCGAGCGCGCCTCGGTTTACTTCGCCATCGCCTTGTCGGTCACCGCATGCGTCCACGCGGCGGCGCCAGGGTCTTTCTTGATCACCGGGTCGCTGCCGCCGGCCATCAGCACTTTCACCGTGCGCTGGTAGGCGGCCGGGTCGAGCACGCCCATCTTCGGTGTGCCGGCGGTCGTGATCAGCTTCGCGACGTTCTCGAGCTGGCGCTTTTGCACCGCGGCGGTCGAGCCGCCCGAGGTGTCGGCGGCGAGCACGATCTTGACGGCTTCGTCCTGGTTCTTGATCGCGTACTCCCAGCCGCGGATGCTGGCTTTGACGAACTTCGCGATCTTCGCGACGTAGGCCGGGTCTTTCAGGTCAGGCTCACGCGCGTAGAGGCCGTCTTCGAGCGTCGCGACGCCCTGGTCTTCGTACGGGAAGGTGACCAGGTCGGCCGGCTTGACGCCCGCGTCGATCACTTGCCAGTACTCGTTGTAGATCATGGTCGAAATGCACGCCGCCTGGTTCTGCAGCAGCGGGTCGACGTTGAAGCCTTGCTTGAGCACTTTGACATCGGGCGCGGCGCCGCCGGTCTTCAGGCCGAGCGAGCCCATCCACGACAGAAACGGGTATTCGTTGCCGCCGAACCAGACGCCGAGCGTCTTGCCCTTGAAGTCTTTCGCGGTCGTCACGCCACTGGCTCGTCTGCAGGTCAGCATCATCCCGGAGCGGTTGAAGATTTGCGCCACGTTGACCATCGGCACGCCGGCTTCGCGCGCGGCGAGCGCGCTCGGCATCCAGTCGACCGTGAGGTCGGCACCCTTGGCGGCGAGCACCTGCGCGGGCGCGATGTCGGGGCCGCCCGGCTTGATCGTCACGTCGAGGTCGGCCTCTTTGTAGAACCCCTTCGCGGCAGCAACGTAGTAGCCCGCAAACTGCGCTTGCGGCAGCCACTTGAGTTGCACCGTGACCTTGTCGGCAGCGGCGGCGGTGCCAACGGCACTGGCCAGGATCAGGGAGAGCCATAGCGTTGTCTTGCGCATCGAAAAACTCCGGAGGTTGTGCCTTGCGGCGGTGGGGGAAGCGTGAAATGCCATAGCGCTATCTGTTGTTTGCGCCACCTTCGGCATGAGAGACCGATACCGTTCTAGAAGAGCTGCAGAACCAACTGTTTGCCGCACGCGGCCGCATACCTTCGAAGCGTGGCCAGCGACGGTGAGTGCTTGCCGGTGGCAAGCGATCGTTCGAGGCGCGCGACGGCTGGTGGCTGCGTTCCCATGAGTTCCGCGACTTGTGCTTAAGTCAGGCCGGCGTCGTGCCAGGCCTTGAGCAGCAAGTCGAGAAGTGCACCTTCTTCGTGCTCGATGCGCTCCACCTTCTTGCGCACACCTGGCCGGCGCATGGGCTTGGCGACGAGTTGATCATGGGTTCGCATGCTTGACCTCTTTCATGCGCTTGCGCGCGACTTCGATTTCCTTCGGCGGCGTCTTTTGGCTCGTCTCGACGAACGAATGGAGCATCACGATCCTGCGTTCGATCAGTGTGCAGAAGAAGACCCTGGCGATTCCCTCGGTGCCATTCAGTCGCAATTCGAACCGACCTGCACCGAACGAGTCGGTGTGGGGCGGCCCGAGATTGGCACCTACGGCGGCCATGCGGCGCGTCAAAACCACGTAGCGAGCGGCCAGTGTGTCAGGCAGTGCGCGGATTTGCGCCTCGACTTCCTCGCTGTCGTACTCGATCGCGTAGTCCACAAGATAAATATAACAACCGTGTTGTGGGAGGGCGAGCGCTTGTTTGGTGCTTAGCAGGGTGCGACACACGCGGTTCGCTGTCATCCCATGCGAATCGACGGGTGCCAAAAGGTCGCGCGCCGTTCGATCCAGCCGAGCAATCCGTACAGCAAGGAACCTGCCAACGCGGCGACGAGGATCGCGGCCCACACCAGCCCCATGTTGAGCCGCGCCGCTTCGGTCGAGATGCGAAAGCCGAGCCCCGCGATCGGCGAGCCGAAGAACTCGGCGACGATCGCGCCGATCATCGCCAGCGTCGAGTTGATCTTCAGCGCGTTGAAGACGAACGGCAACGCGACCGGGATGCGCAGCGAGAGCAATGTGCGCCAATAGCTCGCGCCGTAGGAGCGCATCAGGTCGCGCTCCATGTGGCCCGACTCGGCCAGACCGGCGAGCGTGTTGACGAGCATCGGGAAGAAGGTCATCACGACGACGACGGCGGCCTTCGAGTGCCAGTCGAAGCCGAACCACATCACCATGATCGGCGCGATGCCGATCAGCGGCACCGTGCTCGCGAGCGCGGCGAGCGGCAACAGCCCGCGCTGCAGACACGGGCTGCGGTCGATCAGCACGCCGACGGTGAAGCCGAGTGCACAACCGGCCACGAGCCCGATCAACGCCGAGTGCAGCACGGTCTGCACGAAGTCGCCGGCGAGCACGCCTGTTGAGGCGAGCAGCGAGCGCCAGACGCCGCTGGGCGCGGGCAGCAGCACTTGAGGCACGTCGAAGGCCCGAACCAGAAGTTGCCAGAACACGATCACCCACGCGCCGAACAGCAACGGCGTGCCGTACTGCCCGGCCCAGGCGCCGAAGCGGTTGTCGGCGCCGGTGCCCGTGTCGACCGCGGCGAGGCGGCGCACGGTGGTGATGGCCAGGCAGGCGAGCGCGAACGTGTAGCACCAGAAGCCGCTGCGCCAGGTGGCGGCGTCGAGCGCGGCGGCCACGTCGGTCGCGATCAGGATCATCGGCGCGAGTGCCGCGAGCACGCCGAGCGCGGCGAAACCTAGCACCGGGCCGAGCCGGCGCGGCGGGCGCACGACCGCCAGCATCGAGGTGAACAGGCCGCAGAACGCGAACACGAACGGTGCCGCCAAGCTCGGCCAGCGCAGCACCGCGCCGGTCGTCGTCAAGCCGAGCGGCAACACGAACGACAGCGCGGCGAACACGGCGGCCAGCGTGGCGAGCCGCTGCTCGCGGATTAACGCGACAAGCCCAACGAGCGCGGTCATCGCTTGCCTCCCGGCGTGAGCAGTCGCTCGGCAAGCGCGACGCAGCCGGTCAGCAACAACCCGAGCAGCGCCGACATCACGAGTGCCGACCAGATCTGCACCGTGTTGCCGTAGTACGAGCCGGTCAACAGCCGCGCGCCGAGGCCGGCCTGCGCACCGGTCGGCAACTCGCCGACGATCGCACCGACGAGACCCGCCGCGATGCCGACGCGCAGCGACGGGAACAAGAAGGGCAGCGAAGCCGGCACGCGCAAGCGCCAGAACGTTTGGCGCTTCGATGCGCCATAGGTGTGGAGCAACTCCATCTCGATCACGCCGGGTGAGCGCAGCCCCTTCACGAGCGCGACCGCGACCGGGAAGAAGCACAGGTACATCGAGATGATCGCCTTGGGCAGCGTGCCGGCCAGGCCGACGCTGCCAAGGATCACGATGACGATCGGCGCGATCGCCAGCACCGGCACGGTTTGCGACGCGATGATCCACGGGAAGAGGCTGCGGTCGAGCGTGCGCGAGTGGACGATCGCCACCGCCAGCACCGCGCCGAGCAATGTGCCCATCACGAAGCCGAGCAGCGTGGCCGAGCTGGTGACGGCCGCGTGGTAGAGCAGGTTGCGCGGCGAGTCGAGTGGCCAGTTGAAGATCGAGTCGAACAGATCGAGCGCGATCTGGTGCGGGGCGGGCAGCACCGGGCGATCCATGGCCCAGGTCAAACGCATCAGGTCGGTCGCGGTCCAGCCGGGTTGCGACGAGAGTGTGCGTTCGATGACTTGCGGCGCGTTGAGCCAGACGGCGAGGGCGTACCAAAGTGCGAGCACGATGGCGAGCACGGTGAGCACCGGGCCGGCACGTAACCAGACGTCGCCGACGCTGCTGCGATCCGACTCAATGCCCGCCATGCCCGTCCCGCAACGACATGCGAACGCGGTGCGAGATCTCGGCGAACTCGGGCGTGTCGCGGATCTCGAGCGTGCGATCGGCCGGCAGGCCGGACTCGATCACGTCAACGATGCGCCCGGGCCGCGGCGACATCACGACAATGCGCGACGACAAGAACACCGCTTCGGGGATCGAGTGCGTGACGAAGACGATGGTGCGGCGCTCACTTCCCTCGCCAGAGCGCCAGAGGCGCAACAGTTGCTCGTTCAACCGATCGCGTGTGATCTCGTCGAGTGCGCCGAACGGCTCGTCCATCATCAGCAGCTTCGGCTCGAAACCAAGCGCACGCGCGATCGACACGCGCTGCTGCATGCCGCCCGAGAGCTGCCACGGGTACTTGCCCTCGAAGCCTTTCAACCCGACGCGCTCCAGCTGCGCCGTCGCGACCGACCGCGCCTCGGCCTGGCCAAGCCCGTGAATCTCCAGCGGCAGGCAGCAGTTGCCGAGCACGGTGCGCCAAGGGAACAGCGCGGGCGCCTGGAACACGTAGCCGTAGGCACGCGCGAGCCGCGCGTCGCGTGTGCTCATGCCGTTGACGCGCACGACACCCAAGCTGATTTGTTCCAGATCGGCGATCACGCGCAGCAGCGTCGTCTTGCCGCAACCCGAGGGGCCGATCAGCGAAATGAACTCGCCCGGCTGGATGCTCAGGCTGACGTTGTCGAGCGCCGTGACGCTGTGTTCCTTGGCCGGGTAGACAACCGAGACCCCTTGGACTTCGACGGTGGACAGCGCAGGGGGTGACGACAAGTGAGACGCTCGCGGTGCAGGTGGATCGGTTGTCGAACTCGCTCAAGCCACGCGCGCCGGGTTGTTTGCGTGCGTGGTCCAGTTGGCATATTCGCCGCTCACCCATTGTCCGGTACGCGCGTCGGTGTCGCCGGGCTTCAAGGCATGCATCGTGATGCATTCGGGCACCGGGCAGACCGACACGCACAAATTGCAGCCGACGCACTCGGCCTCGATTACTTCGAAGTGGCGTTTGCCGTCGCGCGTCGCCGTGATCGCTTGGTGCGAAGTGTCTTCACACACCACGTGGCAGCGGCCGCACCGGATGCAGGCGTCTTGATCGATCGCCGCTTTCTCGATGTGGTTCAGGTTCAGCTGGTTCCAGTTGACGATCGACGGCACGGCGCGGCCACGAAACGCATCGATGTTGTGGAAACCTTTGGAGTCCATGTACTCCGAGAGGCCGCTGCACATGTCCTCGACGATCCTGAAGCCGTAGGTCATCACCGCAGTGCAGACCTGCACGTTGCCACAGCCGAGGGCGATGAACTCGGCCGCGTCGCGCCAATTCGTGATGCCGCCGATGCCCGAAATCGGCAGGTAGGCCATCTCGGGCGTGCGCGCGATTTCGGCGACCATGTTCTGCGCGATCGGCTTGACCGCCGGCCCGCAGTAGCCGCCGTGCGAGCCGGTGCCACCTGTGTTCGGGTAGATCAGCAACGCGTCGAGGTCGACGCCCATCACCGAGTTGATCGTGTTGATGAGTGACACGGCATCGGCGCCGCCGCGGTGCGCCGCCAGCGCGGGCAGCTTGATGTCGGCGATGTTGGGCGTGAGCTTGACGATCACCGGCAGCTTCGTGTACTGCTTGCACCAGCGCGTGACCATCTCGATGTACTCGGGCACTTGGCCGACGGCCGAGCCCATGCCGCGCTCGCTCATGCCGTGCGGGCAACCGAAGTTGAGCTCGATGCCGTCGCAGCCGGTGTCTTCGACGCGCGGCAGGATCGCTTTCCAGGCGTGTTCTTCACACGGCACCATGATCGACACGACCATCGCGCGGTCGGGCCAATTACGCTTCACGCGGGCAATCTCTTCGAGGTTGACGTCGAGCGGTCGGTCGGTGATCAGCTCGATGTTGTTGAAGCCGATCAGGCGCCTGTCTTGCGAATACAGCGCCGCGTAGCGCGGGCCGTTGACGTTGACGACGGGTGGGCCGGCCTCGCCGAGCGTCTTCCAGACCACGCCTCCCCAACCGGCCTCGAAGGCGCGGTTCACGTTGTATTCCTTGTCGGTCGGCGGCGCCGAGGCGAGCCAGAACGGGTTCGGGCTGCGGATGCCCGCGAAGGTGGTGCTCAGGTCGGCCATGGTGGGGTTCCGAGGTTCAGACAGTCGCCGTCTTGCGCACGCGGGTGAAGGGTTTGCCGCTGCGCATCATCCCGAACGCGCGGTCCATGGACTGCGCAGCGATCTTGCCGTGCTCGACGGCCTCGACCGTCAGGTCTTGCCCGCCATGCGTGCAATCGCCGCCGGCCCAGACGTTGGTCATCGAGGTGCGGCCTTCAGCGTCGACCGCGATGCGGCCACCTTGCGTCACGAGCGTCTGCAAGGTCGGGTCGGCGAGCACGAGCGTCTGGCCGATCGCCTTCAGCACGGTGTCGGCCTCGATCGTCCACTGCTTGCCGGTGACCTCCAATCGGCCGCTCATTTCGCGCACCTCGGAGAAGGTCGCGCCCTGCACGTGGCCGAGCGAATGGTCGAGCGACTTCAGCACGCTGAAGGTGCGGATCGTCACGCCATTGAGTTGCGCCCACTCCCGCTCGTGCTTCGAGGCCGGCATGCGTTGCTGGTCGCGGCGGTAGACGATGGTGACTTCGTTCGCGCCGAGCTTCTTCGATTGCACCGCCGCGTCGATCGCGGTCATGCCGCCGCCGATGACGACCACGCGGCGACCGACCGGTACGGCGGCGTAGTCGGTCGTCTGGCGCAGGCCGGCGATGAACGTGACGGCGTCGTGGATGCCACCGACCGATTCGTCGGACAAGCCCAGTGCGTTGACGCCGCCGAGACCCATGCCGAGGAACACCGCGTCGTATTCGACCGCGAGCATCGATAGCGTGATCTGCTCGCCGAGCACGTGCCCATATCGCATTGCGATGCCGCCGATCGAGAGGAGCCAGTCGATCTCTCGCTGCGCGAAGTCGTCCGGCGTCTTGTAGGTGGCGAGGCCGTACTCGTTCAGGCCGCCGGGTTTCGCCTGGGCCTCGAACACCGTCACGTCATGGCCGAGCAACGCCGCGCGGTGCGCGCACGAGAGACCGGCCGGGCCGGCGCCGACGACAGCGATGCGTTTGCCCGTGAGTGGGGCGCGCGTGAACATCGGCGCACCGTTCGATGCGAAGACGTGATCGGTCGCGTGGCGTTGCAGCAGGCCGATTTCGACCGGCTTGTCCTCATTCGTGTTGCGCACGCAAGCCTGCTCGCACAGCACCTCGGTCGGGCACACACGGGCGCACATGCCGCCGAACACGTTGGCCTCGAGGATCGCCTTCGCCGCGCCGCGCAGGTTGTCTTCACCGATGCGGCGGATGAACGAGGGGATGTCGATGCCGGTCGGGCAGGCAGTGACGCAAGGTGCGTCGTAGCAGTAGTAGCAGCGCTCGGCCTCGATCAGCGCTTGTGTTTGCGTCAACGGCGGGTGGGCGTCGGCGAAGTTGTCGAGGTACTGGCAGGCAGAGAGGCGCGCAGGTTTGATGTCGGGCAGCGGCATGAGCGTGTTTGTGGTGTTGATGGTGGCAAGGGCCGGCGCACCATTACGGCATCAAGCTGCGCGCAAAACCGCATGGGCCGCATGCAACTCTGCCTGCCGCTTCAACGCGCCGAACACCGGTGCGAACGCCGGCCGCTTCACGTATCGGCCTGCGCCGCGCTCGGTGCGCAGTTCACCGTCGTTCCAGACGATCTTGCCGCGCGAGACCGTGACCTTCGCCAAGCCCTGCACGGAGCGGCCCTCGAAGATGTTGTAGCCGACCTTCGAGACGGTGGCCGCAGTCGTGATGGTCTTCGTCGCAGCCGGGTCCCAGACGACGAGGTCGGCGTCGCTGCCGACTTGAACCGCGCCCTTGCGCGGGTACAGATTGAAGATCTGCGCCGCATTCGTCGAGGTCACGCGCACGAACTCGTTCGGTGTGAGCCGACCGCTGTTGACGCCGGCATCCCAGATCACCGACATGCGGTCTTCGACACCCGCACAGCCGTTCGGGATCTTCGCGAAGTTGTCTTTGCCCATCGCTTTTTGCTCGTTGCAAAACGCGCAGTGGTCTGTCGCCGTCGTGTGCAGGTGGCCGGCGGCGAGCGCGCCCCACAACGCATCCTGGTGATGTTTGGCGCGAAACGGCGGGCTCATCACGTGGGCGGCCGCGATGTTCCAGTCGGCGTTGCGATACACCGTCTCGTCGATCGTCAAATGCCCCGCGAGCACCTCGCCGTAAACGCGTTGCCCGTGACTTCGCGCGCGGATGATCGCGTCGACCGAATCCTGGCTCGACACGTGCACGATGTATAGCGGCGTGCCCAGCACTTCGGCGATGCGGATCGCGCGCTCGGCGGCCTCGGCCTCGACCGCGGGCGGGCGCGACAGCGGGTGCGCCTCGGGCCCGGTGATGCCTTGCGCGACCAGCCGCTGCTGCATCTGGAACACGAGCTCGCCGTTCTCGGCGTGCACGGTCGGCAATGCGCCGAGTTCGAGTGCGCGGGTGAAGCTGTTCACGAGCACTTCGTCGTCGGCCATGATCGCGTTCTTGTAGGCCATGAAGTGCTTGAAGCTGTTCACGCCGTGCTCGCGAACCAACGTGCCCATGTCGTCGTGCACGCTCTGGTCCCACCACGTCACGGCGACGTGAAAGCTGTAGTCGGATGCCGACTTTTCGGCCCAGCCGTTCCAGTTTTTCCACGCTTCCATCAGCGGCTGCTTCGGGTCGGGGATCACGAAGTCGATGATCATCGTCGTGCCGCCCGAGACGCCCGCCGACGTGCCGGTGTAGAAATCGTCCTTCGTCACGGTGCCCATGAAGGGCAGCTCCATGTGCGTGTGCGGGTCGATGCCGCCCGGCATCACGAACGCGCCGCCAGCGTCGACGATCGTGCAGCCCGCGGGCGCCTCCAAGTCGGTGCCGATGGCTGCGATCTTTCCGTCTTGCGTCAGCACATCGGCCTTGATGCTGGTCTCGGCATTGATGACGGTGCCACCGCGGATCAGGATGTTCATGTCGTGATTACTCCAAAGTTGGTTGCCATCACGCCAGCGCTTCCGTGGCGTTAGACCGAAAAACCTCCGGCAATTCGTTCGCCTTAGCCAACATCGCGTGGAAGAGCACGTTCGCCCCGGCCTCGATCCACTCCGGCTTGGCGTCTTCGATCTCGTTGTGGCTGATGCCGCCGATGCAGGGCACGAAGACCATCGCGGTCGGGGTGACCTTGCTCATGTAGCAGGCGTCGTGGCCGGCGCCGGAGACGATCTCGCGGGTCGTGTAGCCGAGCCGTTTCGCGCCCGACCGCACCATCTCGACGCAGCTCTCGTCGAAGTGCACGCAGTCGTACTGAAAAATCTGCTTGAGGTCGTGTTCGAGCTTGCCCGCGGCGGCTATCTTCGCGACGCCGGCTTTCAGCTCGGCATCCATCTGCAGGAGTTCGGCGTTGTCGGGGCAACGGAAGTCGACTGTCAAAAACACCTTGCCCGGGATCACATTGCGCGAGTTCGGGTAGACGTTGAGCATGCCGACCGTCGAGACCGCACGCGGTGAGTGCGCCAGGCCGATTTCGTTGACGAGCTGGATCACCTTGGCCGCACCGAGCAGCGCGTCCTTGCGCACCGGCATCGGCGTCGGGCCAGCGTGCGAGTCTTGCCCGGTCAGCACCAGCTCGTACCAGCGCTGGCCTTGCGCATCGGTGACGACACCGATCGTCTGGCCCTCGGCCTCCAGGATCGGGCCCTGCTCGATGTGCGTCTCGAAGAACGCATGCACCGGCCGGTTGCCCATTGGCTCGCTGCCGAGGTAGCCGATGCGCGCGAGCTCTTCGCCGAGCGTCTTGCCGTCGGGGTCGGTGCGCGAGTGGCCGTATTCGAGCGAGAACACGCCTGCGTACACGCCCGAGCCGACCATCGCCGGCGCGAAGCGTGAGCCTTCTTCGTTGGTCCACACCGAAGCCTCGACCGGCCGCTCGGTTTCGATGCCGTGGTCGTTCAAAGTGCGGATCACTTCCAGCCCCGCGAGCACGCCGTAGACGCCGTCGAAGCGGCCGCCGGTCGGCTGGCTGTCGAGGTGGCTGCCGGTGCCGACCGGCGCGAGGTGGTTGTTGCGGCCCGGGCGCCGCGCGAAGATGTTGCCCATCTGGTCGACCTTGACCGTGCAACCTGCCGCCTCGCACCACTGCACGAACAGGTCGCGGCCCTGCTTGTCGAGGTCGGTCAGGGTAAGCCGGCACACACCGCCTTTCGGCGTGGCACCGATCTTGGCCATTTCCATCAGGCTGCCCCACAAACGGTCGCCGTTGATTTTCAGTTCTGCCATTGCATGCTCCTGTGCGCGTCGACAAGATTCGATTTATGCACCCATAACAAGCGCGCGTCCACCGCTGCCGTGCAGCATGCAACCAACGTGCCAGTTTGACCATATGGACAAACACGGGGTCGAGGGCTGATCGCTGTGGCAGACTCGGCGCCGTGACGAAGCCCAAGAAGAGCAGTGCGAAAGCCGCCGCTCCGGTCCAGAACAAGCGCACCG
>JANLUW010000597.1:0-6298 GCA_031363645.1 Rhizobacter sp.
GCCGTCGAACGCGTGGCCGCCAGTGAACTTGTCTTCGTCGAAGTGCGACACCGGCACAGTCACGTGCTGCTCTTTGCCGCGGGTGTCGGTGAAGCGGAAATCGACGAACTTGACCTCGGCGTCTTTCACCATCTTCATCACGTCGGCAACGGTCTTGCTGGCCATCTGGAACTCCTGGTGGAATGCTTGTTCGGGGGTGATAAAAAACTGCGAACTCGGCCTTCGAAAGACCCGCTCGCGGGACCACAAAAAGCGCACAGGAATGTAGCAGAAACCATGCCCGCAACAGGATGCTGAGACACCCTTCGACGCCCGGCTCCATGCCGGGCGCAGGCTGCAGGCCGGAGTGGCGATCTTCCACCCAAATCAGTGCATGAACACGCACCGAATCGAGTCGCGCTATCGCACCAGTTCAGGGCCGAGTTTCGCGCCGTGCGATGCCAAGCCGTCGAGCATCGCGCGGTACGCGGCATCGAGCAAAGCGAAATTGCCTTTAACGCCGAGCTCGATGTGACGGCCGTACTGCGGGTGGTCGACGCTCGGCAGGCTGAACACCTTGACGCCGTCGAACTCGGCCTCGATGCGCTCCATCAGAGGCGTCAGCGCGGCTTCCATCGCGCCGAACACGATCACCGATTTTTCGCTTTGCGCGCCCTGCCCGTGCAGCGCGGCGTAATGGTGATCGAGCACCCATTCGATCATCGGCCAGGCCATCACTGGAAAGCCCGGCACGAAGTGCACGTGGCCGACCGTGAAGCCGGCGATTTTGTTGTACGGGTTCGGGATGATTTGCGCGCCCTCGGGAAACACGCCCATGTTCAGCCGGTGGACGTTGTCGTGCCGGTCGGGCTCGTACGCGAGGCCCTGCTCTTTCGCGGTGTCGCGCATGCGCTCATGGATGAGGTCGCGTGCTTGCGGGTGCAGCGCGAGCGGCACGCCGAGTGCGGCCGCGGCACACTGGCGCGTGTGGTCGTCGGGCGTGGCGCCGATGCCACCGCACGAGAACACCACGTCGGAACTGGCGAACGCGTATTTCAGGTCAGCAGTGATGCGCGCCGGGTCATCGCCGACATAACGCGCCCAGCTCAGGCCAAGACCACGTGCGGCCAGCAACTCGATGACCTTGGGCAGGTGCTTGTCGGCACGTTTGCCCGAGAGGATTTCGTCGCCGATGATGATCACGCCGAAGTTCATGGCGAAGCCTTCGAAATTTGAGTTGACGTGCGCAAGCTGTGCCGTTTATCGAGATCAGGCTCCACGGCGAGTACGAGCCGTTCGCATTCTGATCAATTCGGAACGAAACCCTCCGCACAGGTTCGTTGAAATAAATAGTTACTGCGAAGCAAATGCAACAAAAGTTCGCACACTGCGCGGCTGCTGACCAGCAGCAACGTAAGAACTGATGGCCAATATTGCGATCCCTTCATGCCCAGCCTCCTGCGAATGACGAATCGTGCGTCGCTCATGCGCCCACAGAAGTGCGAGTTCTCTTCCTGCTTCAAGAACAATGTGGTCAGTTGGAGTCGCGTCATCGACGAAAACTTTGCCGTCAAGATGAAAACTGGATTCCGCCTTCCCCTCCGAAGGACCAATGACACCAAAGGCATGCGCGCCATCACTGAAGAAGACTCTTGTCCGTCCATTGCCGAGAGACTTAGCGTCTTTGACCCAACATGGATGCTCATGCCCTTCGGCAAATGCAGATGAACTCAGAGAGAGCAGGAACGCGAAGACAGTAAATCGCATGTGTCAAAGTTCGTTGGAGCGCGCCCCGAGCGCTTCAGAGGGCGGGGAAACTAGCTGCGATTCGTCGACTGGTTCTACATCGCGCGGGCCATCTCGCACCGCCGGCAGCACCTCGACCGAATCGTTCTCCCGCCGCATCACCTGCAACGCTGCCAGCACAAAGTGCGCGAACCAGAGTGCCGAGAACGCAAACACGAGCGTGTAGATCCAGATCGCCACGGGCACCAGCACCGGCGCGAACACGATCGCTATTGCGCCTGACGCCCACACCAGCGACGGCGCGGCGCCGAGGTAGCCGGTCAGCACGCCCATGCCGAGCAGCGTGTTGCGGTGGCGCTTGACGAGCACGCGGCGCTCGTCGGCGCTGGCGTGTTCGGCGAGTACGTCGTAAGTCATGACGCGGTAGGTGAGCCAGCCCCAGATGAGCGGCGGGATGATCAACACCAGCGGCGGCACGAACCACAGCGGGATCGAAATCAGCAGTGCAAGCAGCGCCACAACCGTCGCCCACAGCGCGCCGAACGTGCTGCCGACGAACGAGCCGCCGTGCTTGCGTTCGAGCAGCGGGAAACGCCGGTTCGCGACCAGCGTGAGCATGGCCGGCGACATGAAGGCGGCCACCAGCAGCAGCGAGAGCACGACGATCACCGGCGTGGTGAAAAACACGACGACCATTGGCGCAAGCGCTGCTTTCAGGGCAGCCAAGCCCACGCCATCGAGCCAGCCGCTCATCGTTTTCAGGATCGGCCACGACTCGAAGCTCGCGCGCACCGCAGCGATCGCCGGTTCCCAAAAAAAGTAGCCGAGGCCGAGTGCCAGGCTGGCCATCAGCACCAGCGGCAGCAGCGACAACACGATCACGCGCGGGTGCAGGCAGTAGGCGGCGGCGCGCCATAACGAATCGAGCAGCAACTTCATGCCGAGGTGTCGCGCTGATTCGAGGTCAGCGCATGTTGCCGGTGTGGCCGAGCGAGTAGCGGCCCGGCTGCGGCCACACGGTCAGCCCGTGCGGTTCGGTGCCGACCTTGATCTGCTGGACGGCGCCGCTGGCCGTGTCGAAACGGTAGATGACGTTGTCGTAGCGCGCCGCGAGCCAAAGGTATTTTCCATCGGCGCTGACGTTGCCCATGTCGGGGCTGCCACCGCCCGGCACGGCCCAGCGCGCGACGATCTTTTCGGTTGCGAAGTCGATGACCGTAACGCCGCCATCGCCGAGCTTCGGCCCGCGAATCTCGTGCGAGCCGCGGTTGGCCACGTAGAGGCTCTTGCCATCGCGGCTCGGGTACAGGCCATGCGCGCCGATGCCTGTGGCGATGAAACCGACTTTCTTGAACGACTCGACATCGACGATGTGAACGCCATCGGCGTGCATGTCGGCAATGAACACGCGCTTGCCGTCGGGCGCACTGCGGATGTCTTGCGGCATGCCCTTCGAAACCGTGCACATTTCAGTCTCGCCCGGCTCCCAGACCTTGCCGGCCTCGGTGCGTGGCGCGCCCTTCGTTTCTTTAAAGCGCGTGGACGGCATGTCGAGCCGCAGGTAGCCCAGCACCTTGTGCTCGACCAGATCGATCTTGACCAACGTGCCCGAAAACTCGCAGGTGAAAATCGCACTGCGGCCGTCGATCGCGAAGTCGGCGTGGTTGATGCCGGGGCAACCCGGCGTATTGACCGAGAACTGCAGCGCCATCGTTTTCGGGTCGCGAAAGTCGAGCCGTTTGCGCGCCTCGGCAACGACGATCGCCGACTTGCCGTCGGGCGTGAAGTACATGTTGTACGGGTCGTCGACCGCCACCGGAACGCCAGCCTTGCCGGTGCGCGGATCGATCGGCGTCAGGCTGCCATCGGTACGGCCTTCGGCGTTGTTGGTGACCCAGAGCGTGCGCATGTCGTACGACGGCACGATGTGCTGCGGGCCGATGCCGACCTTGAAGTGTTCGATGACCTTCATCGCGATCGGGTCGACCACGTAGACGTCGTTCGAGCGCAGGTTCGGCACGTAGATGCGTTCGAGGTCACCCTGCAGCGCAGTGCTGACCTTGCCGGCGCCGATCTCACTGTACAGATTGCGCGGGTCGGGCACCGGCGGCATGCCGGGCAACAGCGTCGACGCGGCCACAGCCACCGCAGGCTTCGCGACCGGCGGCTCGGTTCCGGCGCCGTGCACCTGGCTCGCCACCAACACGCCTGCCACCGCACTCAGGCCGATGACCCACACCGCCGCCTCTTTCAATGCCAGTTTCATCTCGCTGTTCCGTCTCGAATTGAATGTGTCGTCCGGATTCACCGCGCCCGGGCCGCATCGCGGATGACCTGCACCGAGCGCTCGACCTGCAGCGCGATGCCGATCTGCCCGAGCTCGGCCGTGGCGCGGCGCGGATCACCGTGAACACCCTCGCGCGGCCCGGCATTGGCCGCCGTTGCCAGCGCGTCGGCACGCACCATCGCGGGGTCGATCGCCAGCGTCAGCGCCGTGTCGGCCAACCCTGCGTGGGTGCCGATTTCATCGACGCTGAAACCCTTGGCTTTCAACGCCTCGACGAAATCGATCTGCGACACACGATAGTAGTCGACGAGCGCGATCACTTTGGCGCCGGGCCGGGCTGCCCACTCGCGGTTGAGCTTGGCAGCCACGCGCTCCAGGCTTTTCTGGTAGCCACCGTGGTCACCGAGCAGCACGATCTCCCGAAAGCCGTGTTGGCGAAAGCTGCGCGCTGCGCCTTCGAGCAAGGCCTCGAACGCGGCCTCCGAAATCGAGATCGTGCCCGCGAAGCGCATGTGGCCGGCAGGCGGTTCGACCGCACCTTCGGGCACATAGGCGATCGTCGGCGCCACCACCGCGTTGCCGAGCTTTTGTGCGATGCGTCCTGCGATCACCTTGACACGTTGGTTGTGCTTGCCGAGCGCCATCTGAGGCCCGCTCTGCTCGGTGCCGCCGATCGGCACGAGTACCGTCGTCGCACCGGCGGCGATGCGATCGCGCAGCTCGGTCCAGGTCAGGTCTTCGAGGTAGGCGCTGCTCGCGGGTCCTGCCGCGTGGGCCGGTGCGCCAGCGATGTACATCAGCGCCAGCCACATGCCCAGAAGCACCGCCCGGCGCACGCCGGGTTTGGTTTGACTCATGCTCGGCACCCGATCTCAGGCGTCGTCGCCGCCACCGAGCACGCTGCCCAGCAACCCGCCGACCGCGAGCCCGCCCAGCAGCGAGCCTTCTTCGCGCGAGCCGCCGCGTTGCGGTGCGGCCGCGAACACGCGCGAGGCCAGGCGCGAGAACGGCAAGCTCTGCAGCCAAACCGTGCCGGGGCCGGTGACCTTCGCGAAGAACAGGCCCTCACCACCGAACAGCGCGGTCTTGATCTTGCCGACGTATTGAATCTCGAAGCCCACGCTCGGTGTCATCGCAACCAGACAACCGGTGTCGACCAGCAGGGACTGGCCTGCGCGCAGTTCGCGCTTCTTGACCGTGCCGCCGGCATGCACGAAGGCCAGGCCGTCGCCGTCGAGCTTTTGCATGATGAAGCCCTCGCCGCCGAAGAAACCCACCGAGAGTTTTTGTTGGAAGAAGATACCGAGCGAAACACCGCGCGCCGCGCACAGGAACGCGTCTTTCTGGCAGATCAACGTGCCGCCGAGCTGGCGCAAATCCATCGCCAAAATCTTGCCCGGGTACGGCGCTGCAAAAGCGACCTTGAGCTTGCCCGCCGATTGATTCGAGTAGACGGTCGTGAACAGCGATTCGCCGGTGACGAGCCGCTTGCCGGCGCCGAGCAGCTTGCCGAACAGGCCGTTGCTGCCACTGCTGCTCCGGCCGTCGCCAAAAACCGTGTCCATGCCGATGCCGGCGTCCATGAACATCATGCTGCCGGCCTCGCCGACCGCCGCTTCGCCCGGATCGAGTTCGATCTCGACGAACTGCATCTCGGCGCCCTTGATTTCGTAGTCGACCACGTCCATCGCCAAGCTCAAGCTCCTTGTAAATAGTTCGGGTTGCGCGCGCCGGGTTTGCGGCGGTACATGTCTTGATCGGCCGCCGCAATCACGTTGTGCGCCTCGTCGCCATCGCGCGGGTAAAGCGCCATGCCGATGCTGCCGCCGACCGTGACCAGCGCATCGTCGGGCATGCCCTCGATCGGCTCGCGCAGCGCACATTCGAGATTCTGGCGTACCTCTTCGGCGGCCTCGGCAGAAACCACGCCGTCGAGCAACACGATGAACTCGTCGCCGGCGTAACGCGCGACCATGTCGGTGTCGCGCACGCCGTGGCGCAGGCGGGCACCGAGGGTGGCGAGCACCTTGTCACCAGCGGCGTGACCGAACCGGTCGTTGACGGCCTTGAACGCGTCGAGGTCGACGAACAGCACCGCAAGCGAGTGTTCGTCGGACGAGCGCCGGTGATGTCGGATGCGCGTGCCCAACCGCTGCAGCACCGCCTCGCGGTTTGCCAGGCCGGTGAGCTTGTCGGTGCGCAGCTTGTGCTGCATCAGGCGGAAGTTGCGCGCCAGGTCACCGAGGACGTCTTCGCGGTCGATGTCGATCGGGCTCTCCAGGTCGC
>JANLUW010000617.1:0-4417 GCA_031363645.1 Rhizobacter sp.
TGGTTGATCTGCGCCATCGCTGCGTCGATCAACGGGTAGCCGGTGCGACCCTCGCACCAGGCGTTGAAAAGTTCGTCGGCATGGGCGCCTTCTTCCCAGCGGATCTTGTCGTACTCGGGCTTGAAGCTCGCGCCGACGACGCGCGGGTGGTGGTGCAGGATCTGGTGGTAAAAATCGCGCCAGATCAGTTCGGAAAGCCACACCGCAGCGCCTGCGGCTGCAGCGTTCTTGCCGTGTGCGAGGGCTGCGGCTGCGAGCTCGCGGATCGAGACGGTGCCGAACCGCAGGTGCACCGACAGATAGCTCGGTCCTTTGATCGCGGGGAAGTTGCGCGCCTCGCCGTAGTCGTCGATGCGCGGCAAAAAGTCAGCGAGCAAGGCCTTCGCGCCGCTGCTGCCGGTCGGTATTTTCAACGCGTGCAGGTTGGTGCGCTCGAAGCCGATCGCCTCCAGCGACGGGATCGCGGTCGCAATGCCGGGCGGGGCCGCAGCGAGGCCCGCTGCATGCGGTTCGACCGGGTACGCTTCGACGAAAAACGGCTCCAGCTTCTTCAGCCACGCGTTCTTGTACGGCGTGAACACCGTGTAGGGCGTTCCACTCAGCGTCAGCACCTCGCTGCGCTCGAAGACGACGTGGTCCTTGGTCGTGTGCAGCGCCACGCCCGCCTCCGCGAGCGCAGTGCGGACCGCGGCGTCGCGCGCGAGCGCATCGGGCTCGTCGTCGTGGTTCGCGTAGACGGCTTGCACGCCGAGCTCGCCGGCGAGCCGCACGATCTCGCTCATCGCAGGGCCGTGGCGCACCAGCAGGCGACCACCGAGGGCGTGCAACGCCGCGTCGAGCTCGACCACGCTGTCGTGGATGAACTCGACGCGCCGGTCGGCCTTGGGCAGCGGGCCGAGGATGTCGGCGTCGAACACGAACACGCACCACACCTGCTCGGCGGCGCGCAGTGCGTGGTAGAGCGCAGCGTGATCGTGGGCGCGCAGGTCGCGCCGAAACCAAACGAGCGCTTTGTTCAAAGTCTTTTGCATCGGGCGAGTCTGCCTCAGGTCTAAAATTCGCGCCCATGGCAAGTGCACCGGTTAACTTCACAAATCAGTTTTTGATCGCGATGCCGAGCCTTCGCGAAGGCGCTTTCGCGGGCACCGTGATCTACATGTGCGAGCACACCGACAAAGGTGCGCTCGGGCTCGTGATCAACAAGCCGATCGACATCAACCTGAAGAACCTGTTCGAGAAAGTCGAACTCTCGCTCGAGCGCGAGGACCTGGCCACGGTGCCGGTCTACTTCGGCGGTCCGGTGCAGACCGAACGCGGCTTCGTGCTGCACGAGCGACTCGGCGGCAGCGAAGGCGAGGGCGGGCACTACAACTCTTCGTTGCAAATTCTCGGCGGCCTCGAGATGACGACCAGCAAGGATGTGCTGGAGGCCCTTTCTAGCGGCGCTGGCCCCAAGAAAATCCTGATCACGCTCGGCTACAGCGGCTGGGGCGCCGGCCAACTCGAAGACGAGATGGGCCGCAACGGCTGGATCAACGTCGGCGCCGAGCCGGGCATCATTTTCGACACGCCGGTCGAGCAGCGCTACGACAAGGCGCTCGCGCTGTTGGGTATCGACGCCAACATGCTCAGCGGGGAGGCGGGGCACGCATGAGCTCGGCGAGCGCCCCGTCTTCGTTCACTGCCCCGTTTTCATTTTTGGCTTTCGACTTCGGCACCCGGCGCGTCGGTGTCGCGACCGGCAACACCCTGACCCGCCGAGCGCAGCCGCTGCGCACGATCGCCGCCGAGGGCGAGGCGCGATTCGAGGCGATCGGCCAACTGATCGGCGAGTGGCAGCCGAGCGCGTTGGTCGTCGGCGTGCCCTTCCACCCCGATGGCGCGCCGCACGACAACACCGATCGCGCGCGGCGCTTCGGCCGGCAATTGCACGGGCGCTTCAAGCTGGCGGTGCACGAGGTCGACGAGCGCTACACCACCACCGAAGCCGCGAGAGATGTGGTGGTTGGCGGATCGCGTGACCTCGATGCCGCGTCGGCCGCGATCATCCTGAATCAATTCCTGAGCGAACTCGAATGAGCAGCCTGAACCTCGATGCCGAAGCGCTCTATGCCGACCTGCTCGCCGGTGTGCGGCCTTTTCTGAAACCGGGCACCGTGCTGGTCGGCATCTGGTCGGGCGGCGCGTGGCTCGCCGAGCGATTGCAACGCGACTTGAAGCAGCCCGGCGAGCACGGCGTGATTTCGAGTGCGCTGCACCGCGACGATTTCCATTCGCGCGGCATGACCGCCGGCGCCGATCACACCAAGCTGCCGTTCGAGGTCGACGGCAAAACGATTCTGCTGATCGACGACGTGCTCTACACCGGCCGCACGATCAGAGCGGTGGTCAACGAGCTCTACGACTTCGGCCGCCCGTCGAGCGTGACGCTGGCCGTGCTGGTCGACCGCGGCGGGCGCGAGTTGCCGATCTCGGCGGCCGTGTCGGCGGCGCGCATCACGTTGCCGAAGTCGCAGCGCCTGTCGCTCGCACGCGACGCAGCCGGCGCGTTCAGCTTCGACGTCGAAGAGGTGGCGTGATGCTCAGTCGACGCAACCCGCAACTCAACGCGCATGGCGAACTGATCCACCTGCTTTCGATCGAAGGCCTGCCGCGACCGGTGCTGCACCACATCCTCGACACGGCCGGCACCTTTCTCAGTGTCAACGACCGCGAGGTCAAGAAGGTGCCGCTGCTGCGCGGAAAAAGCGTGTTCAACCTGTTCTTCGAGAACAGCACGCGCACCCGCACCACGTTCGAGATCGCGGCCAAGCGGCTGAGCGCCGACGTGATCAACCTCGACATCGCGCGCTCGAGCGCCGCCAAGGGCGAGAGCCTGCTCGACACGATCGCCAACCTCTCGGCGATGCACGCCGACATGTTCGTCGTGCGCCACAGCGAGAGCGGCGCGCCCTACCTGATTGCGCAGCACTGCGCGCCGCACGTGCATGTGGTCAACGCCGGTGATGGCCGCCATCAGCACCCGACGCAGGGGCTGCTCGACATGTACACGATCCGCCATTTCAAGAAAGACTTCACGCAGCTGACGGTCGCAATCGTCGGCGACATCGTGCATTCGCGCGTGGCCCGTTCCGACATCCACGCCCTCACGACGCTCGGCGTGCCCGAGATTCGCGCGGTCGGCCCGAAAACGCTGGTGCCGGGCGACCTCGCGGCGATGGGCGTGCGCGTGTGCCACGACATGAAAGAAGGCATCGCCGGTGCCGACGTGATCATCATGCTGCGCCTGCAAAACGAGCGCATGAGCGGTGCGATGCTGCCGAGCGCGGCCGAGTTTTTCAAGAACTACGGGCTGACCCAAGAGAAGCTCGCACTCGCCAAGCCGGATGCGATCGTGATGCACCCCGGGCCGATCAATCGCGGCGTCGAGATCGCATCCGACGTGGCCGACGGCACGCAGAGCGTGATCCTGCCGCAGGTCACCTTCGGCATCGCGGTGCGCATGGCCGTAATGTCGATCATCGCGGGGAACAGCGCATGAAGACATTGATCAAGGGCGGTCGGCTGATCGACCCGGCATCCGGGCACGACGCGATCGGTGACCTCGCGATCGCGGCCGGCCGCATCGTCGGCTTCGGCAAGGTCAGCCCCGAGTTCGATGCCGACCGCACGATCGATGCCATCGGCCTGATCGTGGCACCCGGCCTCGTCGACCTCGCGGCGCGTTTGCGCGAGCCCGGCCACGAGCACGAAGGCATGCTGGAGTCCGAGATGGCCGCGGCCGTGGCCGGCGGCGTCACGAGCCTGGTTTGCCCGCCCGACACCGACCCGGTTTTGGACCAGCCCGGGCTGGTGCAGATGCTCAAATTCCGCGCCCACAACCTGAACCTTGCGCACCTGTACCCGCTCGGCGCGTTGACTCGCGGGCTGCAAGGCGAGGTGCTCACGGCGATGGCCGAGCTGACCGAAGCCGGCTGCGTCGGCTTCTCGCAGGCCGAGGTCGCACTCAAAGACACATTGGTGCTGCACCGCGCGCTGCAATACGCCGCGACCTTCGGCTACACCACGTGGCTGCGGCCCAGCGACGCGTGGCTCGGCAACGGCGTCGCCGCGAAGGGCGCGCTGGCCACACGCATGGGCCTGTCGGGCGTGCCGGCGATTGCCGAGACGATCGCGCTCGCAACCATCTTCGAGCTGGTGCGCGACACGCAGGCGCGCGTGCACCTGTGCCGCCTCAGCAGCGCCGCCGGCATCGAGCTCGTGCGCCGCGCCAAGGCCGAGGGCCTGCCAG
This sequence comes from Rhizobacter sp., assembly GCA_031363645.1. Taxonomy (GTDB): domain Bacteria; phylum Pseudomonadota; class Gammaproteobacteria; order Burkholderiales; family Burkholderiaceae_C; genus LMDS01. Next base: position 4,292 of record JANLUW010000617.1, read on the forward strand.
TCACGTGCGACGTGAGCATCAACACGCTGCACTTGACCGACCTCGACATCGGCTACTTCGATTCGGCGATGCGGGTCACGCCGCCATTGCGTCAGCAACGCGACCGTGCCGCGCTTCGTGCCGCAC
>JANLUW010000014.1:0-2332 GCA_031363645.1 Rhizobacter sp.
TGACCAGCCGGACTGCCTCCAGCTTGAACTCCAACGTGTACCGAGCGCGGCGCGCCGTGTCGTCTTTCCTGCCCATGATCACTTCTCCGTTTGCTGAATTTGAACATCAGCTACGGAGTACGTTTTTCGGGGACAAGGTCAGTTTTGCGCCAGCTCTCTTACTGCCCTTTTGATCACCAGTGGTTTTACAACGACTCGGGACTTTTTTAAACCGACCTGGCCCTGAGCTGCAACGAGTGTGGGAGCGGGTGGCCTTCGCGCATCACGCAGACGTATGCGCTGTCGTGCAAGCGTGCGTGGCGCAATGGCGAGTCGTTGCCCTGGCTGGTGAGTGCGGAGATCGTCTCGGGAAAGTAGCCGATCGCAAGGTCGGCGTCGCCGCGCGCCAGCATGTCGCTCGGGTCGCGGGTGATGAGCGGCAGCACGCGCAAGTCGGTCAGCGTGCGCCCTTGTTCGATGTGCGACACCAGCGGCGGCATGAACAGCGCGGCGGTGGCGTCGGCCATCGCGATCCGAAAGCTGGCGGCATCGGTTTGTGGGTTGAACTCGCCGGGCGACAGCGCCGCGCGCAGGTGGCCGAGGGCGTCGCGCACTTCCGGCCACAGTGCTTCGGCGCGCCGGGTCGGTTTGACGCCGGTGAAAATTCGAATGAACAAGTCCTCACCCACCGATTCCTTCAAGCGCTTTAACGCATTGCTGACAGCCGGCTGCGTGATCGACAAGCGTGCGGCGGCGCGCGTGTGGTTGCGCTCGGCCATCACGACATCGAAGACGCGCAGCAGGTTCAGGTCGAGGGTGCGGAAGTTCAGCGCGGTGGCCATCGTCATGCGCCGCAGTGATGACGGCGATTCACAAGATTAATTGGCCAATGATACGGGTTTACCCTAATATTCAGTCATCGGGGCCCTCACGGCCCTGCGCTCAAAGGACTTTTTGCATGAACACCATGACCACCACCGCCCTCCACGCCAATGTGCAACGCAGCCGGTTCGCCCAGCACGCGCTGTCGATGCTGACCAGCCTGTTCTCGGCACCGGCCGCGCACACCGCGACCGAATCGGCCTCGCTCGAAGCCCAAAAGGTTCGCAATTTGGCCGCCACGTACTCGCAGACCGGCCCCGGCTTCGCGGCCGACCTGTACGCCGCCGCCGCGCGCCACGAGGGCTTGTATGCGGAGTGACGGCCACGACCACTCGCGATTTGCTGGGCAGGCCGAGCGGATGTCGTTGCCGGCGATCGACCACGAGGCCAATGGGCCCATCAGCGCGTTGGTTCGGTTGACGGCTTGGTTGGGTCGCCTGTGGGACGAGCGCGCCGACAAGGCGCGCGCTTTCAGCTGACTTTGGCAGCGAACCGCTGCTCGATCGCCGCCTTGGTCGCGTTCATCTCGGCCGGCAGGTGGTGAGCCAGTTGCTCGAACAGTTGAGCATGCAGGGCGAGCTCGGTGTTCCAGGCGGCAGGGTCGATGCTGGTGACCTGATCGAACTGCGACTGGGTGAAGTCGATGCCATTCCAGTTCAGGTCACCGTAGCGCGGTGTGGTGCCAAACGCGTTGTCGGTGCCGTGCGCGGAGCCTTCGACGCGGCCCATCATCCACGCCAGCACGCGCATGTTTTCGCCGTAACCCGGCCAGACGAACTTGCCGTCGGCGCCTTTGCGAAACCAGTTGACGCAGTAGATTTTCGGCAGCTTCGCGCCGGCCCCTTTCAGCTTTTCGCCGAGGTCGAGCCAGTGCGCAAAGTAGTCGCTCATGTTGTAGCCGATGAACGGCAGCATGGCGAACGGGTCGCGCCGCACCACGCCTTGCGCGCCGGCCGCCGCGGCGGTCGTCTCGGAGCCCATGGTCGCTGCCATGTAGACGCCTTCGACCCAGTCGCGCGCTTCGGTGACGAGCGGCACCGTCGTCGAGCGCCGGCCACCGAAGATGAACGCATCGATCGGCACGCCGGCCGGGTTGTCCCACTCGGGGTCGAGCGCGGGGTTGTTGATGGCGGGCACCGTGAAGCGGGCGTTCGGGTGGGCGGCGGTTCGCGGCTTGCCGTCGACACCCGAATGCTTCGCGGTCGCGGGCGTCCAGTCTTTGCCTTGCCAATCGATCAGGTGCGCGGGCGGCGTGTCGGTCATTCCTTCCCACCAGACATCGCCGTCGTCGGTCAGCGCCACGTTCGTGAAGATCACGTCGCGTTTCAAGCTGGCCATGCAGTTGAAGTTGGTCTTGTCGTTGGTGCCGGGCGCAACGCCGAAGTAGCCCGCTTCGGGGTTGATCGCGCGCAGGCGGCCGTCGGCATCGGGTTTGATCCAGGCGATGTCGTCGCCGATCGTCGTGATCTGC
>JANLUW010000022.1:0-1698 GCA_031363645.1 Rhizobacter sp.
GGCGCCTGCCCTGATAGCTGCGAGATGACCCGCACCTGCACGTCCTGCACATCGGGGAAGGCCTCGATCGGCAGGTCGGCGAGCGCATGGGCACCGAAACCCACGAGCGCGGCCACCAGCACCAGCACGAAGACGCGCTGCAAGAGCGCAAAGGCAATGAGTCGATCGATCACTGGATGTCGCCCGCGCGGGCGGTGAGGTCGGCATCGAGCAGCAGCGCACCCCGGGTCACGACGCGCTCGCCGCTCTGCAGGCCATTGCCAATGACACTGGATTCGCCGCCCTGCGTGAGCAAGCCCACTTTGCGACGGCGGAAGTCGCCCGCGCCGGCCTCGACGAAGAGGTAGGTGTAGAGCCCGTGGGTTACGAGCGCGCTGTTTGGCACGCGAGCGGCCTGGCCGCTGCCTTGCACGACTTGAGCACGCACGAACATTTCGGGCAGCAGCTTGCCCTCGGAGTTGGAGAGCGTGGCGCGAGCCGTCACGCGGCGGGTGTTCACATCGACCACCTGGCCCATGTGCACCACCTCGGCTTTGAACCGCTCGCCCGGGTAGGCATCGCTCTCCACCTCTACCGCGTGGCCGGGTCGAATCCGTCCCAGCAGCTTCTCGGGCACGTCGATCATCACCCAGAGTCGTTTAGGGTCGGTCACCACGAAAAGCGGTGCGGCAAGGCTCGGACTCACCTCCAGCGAGGGCGTGGCATTCCGTTCGGCAACGACGCCGGCGATCGGGCTCACCAACTGAACGCGCTGGCCTGAAAGCGGCATGCCGCGCGGGTTCAGGTTCTTCAGGCGCTGCTCTGCGCGCATGGTCTCGGCATGGGCCACGGCGAAGTCGGCTTGCAGCGAGTCCAAGTCCTTCTGCGACACGGCGTCGCCAGACACCAGGTCACGCGCCCGCTCCAGCACGAGGCGTTTGCGCTCTTCGTCGGCACGTGCCTTGTTCTGATCGGCGATGGCCGTGCCCACGTCCGGCGAGTCGATCTCGGCCAGCACCTGGCCGGCTCTTACCGCATCGCCGGGCGAGGCCTTGAGGGCGACGATGCGACCCGCGTAGCTGACGGTGATGCGTGCGGTGCGGTTGTCGTCGTAGGCCACGCGGGCGCTCAGCACATCAGCCAGCGGCACCGGCGAGAGCACTATCGCTTGGCTTTGGATCATTTCCAGCTGCGGCGCTCCGGGCGGATAGTGCATCGCGTCGGCGCTAGCGCTCGGGGCTGGCGCGTTTTTCTCGACCAACGGCTCGGCGGGACGACTGCAGCCGACGAGCAGCGAAAGAACAAGCGCTAAAGGGGTAATTGCTGCAACGCGCGTCCCTGGTGCGGGCCAGTTTTTGTTCATGAATTGTCCTATGGCTAGACGCAGTGCTGGCTGGAGCGCGAAGGTCTCGAACCCGGTTTCCTTGGCGCAGAAGCTAGCGACGCAACCTTTCAGGAAGCTATCGACAGCACATCGCGTAGGGAGACTCGCCCCGGCGCGCCGCTCCGTGCCCTAAGCTCCCATGGCTTCGTTGGCCATGTCCCGGGTGCGGCCGTTGTCAAGGAAGTTGTCGTGCAAGTTGAAGATCAAGCCGCCTTTCGATCGACTTGGATGTTGTTGTTGATCGGTTTGTCGGGATTGAGGTGGACCACCTCGATACGGGTCCAGTTTCGAGTTTCGCCTGACCATCGACGGGGATGTCGATCGCGTGCTGCTGC
>JANLUW010000023.1:0-1989 GCA_031363645.1 Rhizobacter sp.
CAGTCAGCCCGGCCGGTGGCAAAGTCGGCGCCGATGTCGGTTGCGACAAGTGTGGCCACCACTGGAAAGGGTGTTTGAGATGGATGCCATGCTCACTCGAGTTGGCCTTCTCTCCCCAGCGGGCGAAGGGGCAGAACGAAGCGCCGCTGTGTCTGCAAAGGTGCGTTCGAGCTGGGTGCGTGGCTTCGTGGGAGGCGTCGAGGAGCGCAGCGCGTGTGGCCGCGCGCGCAGCGCGCATCGTCATCTGACTCGCCGCGTTTGTTTGAGCAGAGAGAGCGCAGCGAACGCCGCGAGTTCAGCGACGGGCCGCGCGCCCGAGCGCCGCAGAACAGTCGTCGCGCAGCGGCGAGCGCCGAGGCGAAGCGACGCGCCCGGCCCGAACGCGCCTTTGCCGCCACCTCACAACGCGCGCCAAATACATAGCCGGAGCGACTGAAGACATGGACTCCATCGCACTCCTCCTCGCCGCCACCCTCAACTCCGGCACCGTGCTCGCTTTCGCCGCGCTCGGCCTGCTCATCAACGAGCGAGCCGGCATCGTCAACCTCGGCGCCGAAGGGATGATGCTGGTCGCCGCGATCGCCGGCTATGCCTGCGCCGTGCACACCGGCAGCGACACGGTGGCCTTCATCGGCGGCGCCGCGGCGGGTTCCGCGATGGCTGCAGCGTTCGGCCTGCTGGTGATCTACCTCAACACCAACCAGTACGCGACCGGCCTCGCGCTGAGCCTGTTCGGCGCCGGCTTCTCGGCTTTCGCCGGCATCACTTACACGCAGGCGAAACTGACCGAGCGGCCCAACTTTGCTATTCCCTACTTGTCGGACATTCCCTTCTTCGGCCCGGCGCTTTTCAAGCAGCACCCGATGGTCTACATCGCGATCGTGTCGACTGCAGCACTGGCGTGGTTCCTGTACCGATCGCGTGCCGGCTTGGTGCTGCGGGCCGTTGGTGAATCACCCGAATCGGCGCATGCACTCGGCTACCCGGTGCGGCGCATCCGCATGTTCGCGGTGATGGTCGGTGGCGCGCTGTGCGGCATTTCAGGCGCGTACATCTCGGTGGTGTACACGCCGCTGTGGGTCGAGGGCATGGTGGCTGGCAAAGGCTGGATCGCACTCGCGCTCACCACCTTCGGCACCTGGCGACCGGCACGTGTCTTGCTCGGTGCCTACCTGTTCGGAGGCGTGACGATGCTGCAGTTTCACCTGCAGGGCGAGGGCGTGCAGATCCCGAGCCAGTTCCTCACGATGATGCCGTACCTCGCGACCATCGTCGTGCTGGTGCTGATCTCGCGCAACGCCAATTTCATCCGCGTCAACATGCCGGCGTCGATCGGCAAACCGTTCTTTCCGGGCGGCTAGATTCGCTCACACCTTGTCACATAATCGCAGCGCTTTGCACGAACCCTGAGTCCTCAACCTGGAGACGACATGACCTTTCATTCCAAGCGTTCATTGATCAAATTGGCCGGCCTCGGCGGGGTCGCGGCAGCCGCCATGCTCGCAGGGTGCGGCAAGAAGGAAGAAGCACCCGCTGCGGCTGCTTCGGCGGCGCCGATGGGGGCTGCTTCGGCAGCCGCCAAGGCCGAACCGTTGAAGATCGCGTTCGCGTATGTCGGCCCGGTCGGCGATGGCGGTTGGACGTTTGCGCACGACAACGCGCGAAAGGCGGTCGAGAAAGAATTCGGCGACAAGGTCGTCACCAGCTTCGTCGAAAAGGTGCCCGAGGCAGCCGACGCCGAACGCGTGTTTCGCGACATGGCCGGTCAGGGCGCGAAGCTGATTTTCGGCACGACCTTCGGCTACATGGAGCCGATGCTCAAGACCGCGGCCGACCTGAAAGACGTGAAGTTCGAGCACGCCACCGGCTACAAGCAGGCCGACAACATGCGCACCTACGACTCGCGCACCTACGAAGGCGCCTACATGGCCGGCGTGATTGCGGGCGGCATGAGCAAGTCCGGCACGATCGGCGTGGTCGGCTCGATCC
>JANLUW010000227.1:0-7803 GCA_031363645.1 Rhizobacter sp.
CTGCCGAGAAGGTGGCGGCGTGAAGCTCTGCGGATTCGAGGTCGGCGTCACGCAACCGTTCTTCCTGATCGCTGGCCCGTGCGTGATCGAATCCGAGCAATTGCAAATGGACGTGGCCGGGCAGTTGAAGGAAATGACAACCGCGCTCGGCATCCCGTTCATCTTCAAGAGCAGCTTCGACAAGGCGAACCGGTCGTCGGGCAGCACCTTCCGCGGCCCCGGCATCGACAAGGGCCTGGAGATTCTCGCCAAGGTCAAGCAAGAGCTCGGTGTGCCGGTGCTGACCGACATCCACGACGAATCGCAGATCGCTCAGGTGAGCAGCGTGGTCGACGTGTTGCAGACGCCGGCCTTTCTCTGCCGCCAGACCGATTTCATCCGCGCCGTCGCGCAAAGCGGTAAGCCGGTCAACATCAAAAAGGGCCAATTTCTCGCGCCCCACGACATGAAAAACGTGATCGACAAGGCCCGCGCCGCCGCGCGCGAAAAAGGCCTGCCCGAAGATGCGTTCATGGCCTGCGAACGTGGCGCGAGCTTCGGCTACAACAACCTCGTCTCCGACATGCGCAGCCTGGCGATCATGCGCGAGACGAACGCGCCGGTCGTGTTCGACGCGACCCATTCGGTGCAGCTGCCCGGCGGCCAGGGCACGAGTTCGGGCGGCCAGCGCGAGTTCGTGCCGGTGCTGGCGCGCGCCGCGATCGCGGTCGGCGTGGCGGGTGTCTTCATGGAAACCCACCCCGACCCTGCGCATGCGATGAGCGACGGCCCGAACGCCGTGCCGCTCAAGCACATGCGTGCACTGCTCGAACAGCTCTCGGCAATCGACCGCGTGATCAAGTCGCAGCCGCTGCTCGAGAACGATTTTTCCTGCTAGCTGGAACCAACGCCATGGCCGATGCCTACCTGATCGTGGAATCGCAGATCACCGATCCCGAGTTGTTCAAGCGCTACTTGGCCGCCGCACCGGAGGTCGTCAAGTCGTTCGGTGGTGAGTACCTTGTGCGCGGCGGCCGCACGCAGGTGCTCGAGGGCGACTGGCAGCCGCCGCGCCTGACGGTGCTGCGCTTTCCCAGCTTCGACCAGGCCCGGGCCATGTACGACAGCCCCGGCTATGTTCACGCGCGTAGTTTGCGCGACGGCGCAACCGCCTGCTTCAACATGGTGTTGGTCGAAGGCGTCGACGCACCCGTCATCAACTCGAAACTTTTCCAAGGACAAGCATGAGCGCCATCGTCGACATCGTCGGTAGAGAAATTCTCGACAGCCGCGGCAACCCCACCGTCGAATGCGACGTGCTGCTCGAAAGCGGCACGATGGGCCGCGCGGCAGTGCCCTCGGGCGCGTCGACCGGCTCGCGCGAGGCGATCGAGTTGCGCGACGGCGACAAATCACGCTACCTCGGCAAGGGCGTGCTCAAGGCTGTCGAGCACGTCAACACCGAGATCAGCGAGGCCGTGCTCGGGCTCGACGCGAGCGAGCAGGCCTTTCTCGACCGCACGCTGATCGACCTCGACGGCACCGACAACAAGAGCCGCCTCGGCGCGAATGCCACGCTGGCCGTGAGCATGGCCGTGGCGCGCGCCGCGGCCGAAGAATCGGGCCTGCCGCTATACCGTTACTTCGGCGGTTCGGGCGCGATGCAGATGCCGGTGCCGATGATGAACGTGATCAACGGCGGCGCGCACGCGAACAACAACCTCGACCTGCAGGAATTCATGATCATCCCGGTCGGCGCGCCCAGCTTTCGCGAGGCGGTGCGCTACGGCGCCGAGGTGTTCCATGCGCTGAAGAAGATCCTCGCTGACAAGGGCATCAGCACGGCCGTCGGCGATGAAGGCGGCTTCGCGCCGAGCGTCGCGAGCCATGAAGCTGCGATCCAGATGATCCTGGAGGCGATCGACAAGGCCGGCTACACGGCCGGCTCGCAGATCGCGATCGGCCTCGACTGCGCGGCCAGCGAGTTCTACAAGGAAGGCAAGTACAAACTCGATGGCGAAGGCCTGACGCTGACCGCGCCCGAGTGGACCGACATCCTGAGCTCGTGGTGCGACAAGTACCCGATCATCAGCATCGAAGACGGCATGGCCGAAGGCGACTGGGACGGCTGGAAGCACCTGAACGACCGCCTCGGCTCGAAGGTGCAAATCGTCGGTGACGACCTGTTCGTCACCAACACGAAGATTTTGAAAGAAGGCATCGAGAAGCGCGTCGCCAATTCGATCCTGATCAAGATCAACCAGATCGGCACGCTGACCGAAACCTTCGCCGCGATCGAGATGGCCAAGCGCGCCGGCTGGACCGCCGTGATCTCGCACCGCTCGGGCGAGACCGAAGACTCGACCATCGCCGACATCGCCGTCGGCACGAACGCCGGCCAGATCAAGACCGGCTCGATGAGCCGCAGCGACCGCATCGCCAAGTACAACCAGCTGCTGCGCATCGAAGAAGACCTGGGCGACGTGGCGAGCTACCCGGGTCGCGCGGCCTTCTACAACCTGCGGTAATCGAAGGCGCGATCGCCCCCGCCCATGCGCTATGTCTCTCTCGCGCTGATCGTGCTGTTCGCGCTCGTCCAGGCCGAACTCTGGTTCGGCAAGGGCGGCGTGCCGCGCATGATGGCGCTGCAGGGCAAACTGGCCGAGCAGCAGGCGACCAATGCCGCCGACAAATCGCGGAACACCCAGCTCGCCGCCGAGGTCAGCGACCTAAAAGAAGGCCTGGAAATGGTTGAGGAAAAGGCGCGCTTCGAGCTCGGCATGGTCAAGCCCGATGAGATCCTTGTCCAGGTAACGACGCCGAAGCGGTGAGCGCGCTGCTGCAGGCGTTGCAGCCTCTCGTCGAAAGCGCGCTCGCGCCCGCGTTCACGCTGTGGGCCACGCCAGTGAGCGGACTCGAGATCGTCGCGTTCGTGCTGGCGCTTGCGATGGTCGTGCTCAACATGCGCGTGAACCCATTGGCATGGCCGCTCGCTTGCATCAGCTCGCTGCTCTACGTCGCGCTGTTCTGGAACAGCCGGCTCTACGGCGACGCGAGCCTGCAGATCTTTTTCGCGCTGATGGCACTCTGGGGCTGGTGGCAGTGGCTGCGCGGCACGCAGGCCGATGGGGGTGCGCTGAAGGTGCGCACACTGCCCGCTCCCACACGCTGGTGGCTGCTCGGCGGGCTCGTGATCGCATGGCCGGCCACCGGCCTGTTCCTGAAGACTTTCACCGACACCGACGTGCCGTGGTGGGACGCGTTCCCGACCGCGGCGAGCGTGATCGGCCAATGGCTGCTCGGCCGCAAGTACATCGAGAACTGGCTCGCGTGGATAGTCGTCAACGTCGTCAGCGTCGGCCTGTTCGCGTACAAGGGGCTGTGGTTGACGACGCTGCTCTACAGCCTGTTCATCGCGATGTCGTTGATCGGCTGGCGCGCGTGGCGGCGGATTCTCGAACCGTGAACAGCGCGCGCGGCTTCGTGATCGCGCTGCTAGGTGCCGAGAGCACCGGCAAGACGACGTTGGCGTTGGCGCTGCGCGACGTGTTGGCGGCTGACGAGCGCGACGTGGTCGTCGTGCCCGAGTACCTGCGCGAGTTCTGCGACCACGCGCAGCGCACGCCGCGGCCGGACGAACAGCGCGTGATCGCCGAGACGCAAACCCGCCGCATCGACGCCGCCGCACGCGCTCACGCCTTCGTGATCGCCGACACCACGGCGTTGATGATCGCCGTCTACAGCGAGCAGGTCTTCGGCGACACCGGGCTCTACGCCGATGCGCAGGCCGCCCACGCGCGCGGCTCCGACCTCACGCTGCTGACGGCACTCGACCTGCCCTGGCAGGCCGACGGATTGCAGCGCGACGGCCCGCAAGTGCGCAAGCCGGTCGACGCGAAAGTGCGCACAGCGCTGACGCGCGCGGGCGTGCCGTTCTCGATCGTGTTCGGTTGCGGCGATGCTCGCCGCGATGCGGCGCTGGCGTGCGTGCAGCACGCCCTGCACGCGCACGAGCAGCCACCTGTCGACAATGACGAGGCCAAGCGCTGGCACTGGCACTGCGAACGCTGCGGCGACGCGACGTGCGAGCGCCGCCGCATTTTGCCCATCGGCTGAACGCAGCCGTGAAAGCGGTCAGGCGGCCGCGCCCAGCTTCATCGCTGCGACCACGATCACGCCCATCACCAGATTGGCCAAAACTGCCTTGCGGATGCGCTCCTGCAACGCCGCACCGTTCGCGCCATCCTGCACCTGCAACGCCGACTTCAAGCGCTTGAACAAGCCCTGCACGTGACCGAACACGCCCATCATCACCAGGCCGAACACGATCATCACGTGCCAGCTCGGCGGCATGCTGAACACCGCGCCCGACCCGGCAGCGGCGCGCCAGGCGCTCCAGAACATCCACAGGCCCGTCAGCAACACCGCAAGCGTCGAGACGTTGACGACCCCGAAGAAGCGCGCCATCACGGCACTCATCAGCTGGGGCCGCGCCGCGCCGTCGATGACACCGAGCGACGGGCGCAGGCAGGCCAGCATGAAGACCATGCCGCCGATCCAGGCGATGACGGCCAGCAGGTGAACGGTCTTGAGGATGGCGTACAGCATCGGGGGTTCCTGGAACACAGGTGCATGCAACGATGCGAGGGCGCGATTCTGCATCGCGGCGAGAATGCGCGCGAGCAGGCAGGGAGGCAAAGCCGATGTCCAAGGGCTGTTTGAAATGCGGCATGGAAAACGCCGACGACGCCAGGGTTTGCCGCGGCTGCGGCACGCCGCTGTCGACCTTGTTCGCCGCGGCGCAAGCGGCACCGGCAGCGCGCGTGGCCAAGGCGCTGTGGATCGGCCTCGCAGCGCTCGTCGTCGCGCTGGCTGCGGGTGGCGGGGTCTGGTGGGTCGCGCAGTCGCGCGCCACGGCCGCGCCGACCTTCGATTCGGCACCACCGCCGTCTATGCAGGTCGCCAGCAGTTCGCCTGAAACGCGCACGGCTCCAGAGGCCGCGACAGTGCGGACACCGACTCCGACGCAGACACCAACGCAGACCCACACGCCCTCCGCAGCGCCGCTGTCATCGCCCCTCATGGCACCACCCACATCGGCAGCCGCCGCGGCGACGCCTGCCGGCAACCTCTGGGAGCCGATCGCGAAAGAGGCCACGGCGACCGCACCGTCCGACAAACAGCGGCGCGCCGCGAAGGAGAAGAACCTTCGCGATGCCAAAGCCAAAGCACTGCGCGAGCAACGCGCCAAGGCCGCATCACAGGCCGAGGCCGCGCTGGCTCAGCGCCGCAGCGATGCCGTCCGTGCGCGCGGCGTACCGCCGGTGCCCGCCGCAGCACCGCTGCCGCGCTCGGCGAGCCCTGCACCGCCACCGGCTCAGCCGCGCCCCGTGCAAGAGCGCTGCGCGAACCGAAGCGCGCTCGCGCAAGGCATCTGCGAATCGCGTGAGTGCGCGCGGGGCGCGCATGCGGGCGAGGCCGTGTGCCAGCGCATCAAGGCCGCCGATGACCGGCGCCGCGACCCGTGACCTCACATCGCAGCTGCGGCATGACCGCGCCATTCGCTGCGCTCGAGGCGCAGCCTCAGTGCCGGGCCGCCGAGCCCGGTGCCTGCAGGCCGACCGGCGTGAACAGCTCGCCCACGTCGACCGGATCGAAGTGGTATTTGATGCCGCAAAAATCGCAACCGATCTCGACCCGACCCTGCTCGGCGACGATGCCGTCGATCTCTTCGCGGCCCAGGCTCTTGAGCATGCTGCCGACGCGCTCGCGCGAACAGCTGCAAACGAAGCGCGGGCCGTCTTCGCCGCGCAGCACCGGGAAGCGCCGGATCGGCTCCTCCCAGAACAGCCGGCGCAGGATGGTGTCGGCATCTGCCGTCAGCAGTTCCTCGCGGGTCAGCGTGCCAGCAAGCAGCGCGATGCGGTTGTAGGCCTCGTCGAGCCCGATCAAATCCTCGTTGCGTTGCGCGCCCTGCAAGTTGCCTTCGCCCTGCACCGGCAGGCGCTGGATCAGCAGGCCCGCAGCGATGCTGTCGTCGGCCGCGAGGATCAGCTTCGTGTCGAGCTGCTCCGACTGCAACATGTAATGTTCCAGCACCTCGCTCAAGTGCTGCAGCGGCTCGCCATGATCGCCGTGCAACGCGACCACGCCCTGGTACGGCTGCTGCCCCGGCCGCTTGTCTTTCGGGTCGAGCGTGATGGCGCAGCGGCCCTGGCCGTGCACGTTGAGCATCGCCTCCAGTTCGGCACCATCGGCGACCTCGCCGACGACCTTCGCGGTGACCCGAAACGCCAGGTCGCTCTGCACCTCGGCCACCGCGAGCTTGACCGGCCCGTCGCCATACATCTGCAGCACGAGCGCGCCAGCGAACTGGATGTTGCCCTGCATCAACACGCCGGCCGCGGCCATCTCGCCGAGCAGCGCGCGCACCGGCGCCGGGAACGCATCGCTCGCGGCGGCGCGGCGTGCGAGCACCTCTTGCCAGCCATCGGTCAGGCGCACGAGCATGCCGCGCACCGGCAGGCCTTCGAAGATGAACTTGTGGAGCTCGCTCATCGGAGTTTCTTCAATCCTGCACTGAAGCGCTTCGCGTTCGCCACGTAATGCGCGGCGCTTCGCAGCAACCCGGCGATCTGCTCGGGCGTGAGCTGGCGCATCACCTTGGCGGGCGAGCCGATGATCATCGAGCCGTCGGGAAACTCCTTGCCTTCGGTGACGAGCGCGCCCGCGCCGACCAGGCAATGCCTGCCGATCTTTGCGCCGTTGAGCACCACCGCGCCGATGCCGATCAGCGAGCCGTCGCCGACGGTGCAGCCATGCAGCATCACCTTGTGGCCGACCGTGACGTTCTCGCCGAGCGTGACGGGAAAGCCCACGTCGGCATGCAGCACGCTGCCGTCCTGCACGTTCGAACCGCTGCCGATTTTCAGCAGCTCGGTGTCACCGCGCAGAATTGCGCCGAACCACACGCTCGCGTTGACACCCAGCTCGACGTTGCCGATCACCTGCGCGCTGTCGGCGACCCAGGCACCGGGTGCGAGTCGCGGGGCGAGTTCATCGAGCTGGTAGAGAGCCATGCACATTGCCTCGAATGAGAATGGGAGAATTCTAGGATGAGTGTTCTCGGATGAGTGCCCGCCAAGCCGCCCTTGCGATCCTGTGCCTGAGCGACCCGGTCGCGAAGGCGGCGCAGGCCCGCGCGCTGTACGCCGATCTGCTGACGTGCAGCGACGGCGCATCGATCGATCCGGCCGAGCGCCTGACCGATCCGGGCGAGCTCCCGGGCCGCCCTGCGTTGCCGCGCCTGCTGCACGCCAAAGAGATTGCGAGCCGCACGCCGTTCACGCTCGAAGGGCGCGCCGCGATGCTGCACGCCGTGACCCACATCGAGTTCAACGCGATCAACCTCGCGCTCGACGCGGTCTGGCGTTTCGCCGACATGCCGCACGCTTACTACCGCGACTGGCTGCGCGTGGCGAGCGAAGAGGCGCTTCACTTCACGCTGCTGCGCGAGCATTTGAATTCGCTCGGCTTCGACTACGGCGCCTTCGACGCGCACGACGGCCTGTGGGCGATGACGCAGCGCACCGCGCACGACGTGACCGCGCGCATGGCACTCGTGCCGCGCACGCTCGAAGCCCGCGGGCTCGATGCCGCACCACCGATGCAGGCCAAGCTCCGGCGCGCCGGTGACCTGCGCGCCGTCGAGATCCTGGGTGTGATCCTGCGCGACGAAGTCGGCCATGTCGCGATCGGCAACCACTGGTACCGCTGGCTCTGCGCGCGCGACGGGCTCGAGCCGATCACGCTCTACGCCGAGTT
>JANLUW010000052.1:0-7151 GCA_031363645.1 Rhizobacter sp.
GCGAGTGCGTGCGCCAGAGCGATCTGGTGGCGCGCCTGGGCGGCGATGAGTTCGCGATCATCCAAACCGGCGCGCACCAGCCGACCGCCTCACGCGCGCTCGCCGAGCGTTTGGTGAGCGTGATGGCCCTGCCGTTCGAAGTGGGCGAGCACCGCGTGCTGGTCGGCACGAGCGTAGGCGTGGCACTCTCGCCCGCCGACGGTCGGGATCCCGACGAACTGCTGAAGAAGGCCGACCTCTTGCTCTACGACTCAAGGGCCGCCGGGCGCAGAACCTTCAGCTTCTATCGCGCGCAAATGGGCGAGAAGGCGCGCAACCGTCACGCGCTCGAGGCCGACTTGCGGTGCGCGGCCGAGAACGGCGAACTCGAGCTGTACTACCAGCCGATCGTTTGCCTCGCCGACCGCCAGGTGACGGGCTTCGAGGCGCTGCTCCGCTGGCGCCATCCGGTGCATGGCATGGCGATGCCGCACCAGTTCATCGCGTTGGCCGAGGAAACGGGGCTGATCGAGCCGATCGGCGAGTGGGTGCTGAACCAAGCCTTCACGCAAGCACTGCAGTGGCCGGCGCACGTGTGCATCGCGGTGAACCTGTCTCCGCTGCAACTCAAGAGCGGGCAACTCGTGCGCATCGTGGCCGCAGCGCTGCAGCGCTGCAGCGCTCGGGCCTGGCTGCCGCGGGCGTCGATCTCGAGATCACCGAATCGTTGCTGCTGGCCGAGAACTCGATCAACGTCGCGACGCTGCACGAGTTGCGCGGCCTGGGCCTGCGCATCTCGCTCGACGACTTCGGCGTGGGCTTCTCGTCGCTGAGCTACCTGCGCTCGTTTCCGTTCAAGAAAATCAAGTTCGATCGATCGTTCGTGCGCGACGTGGTGGGCAGCTACGCGGCCGCGGCCATCGTCCGCGCGATGACGACGGTCGGCCGCAGCCTGGGCATGCTGATCACCGCCGAGGGCGTCGAGACCGAAGCGCAGTTCGCGTGCTTGCGCGAGCTCGGTTGCGATGAAGCGCAGGGCTACCTGATGAGCCCGCCGCGGCCGGCGAGCGACACGCCCGCGATGTTGCGGCCCGACGGGCGCCTGACACTGGTGACCGCGACTCGCTGAATCCGGGCGAACGCTGCATGCAGGCAGCTCGAACGCGGGGTCATGGCGACGGTGCTGTAATAACCGCATGTGGACTGCCCTGCCCCCGATCTTCGTTTCGCACGGCTCGCCGATGATCGCGCTCGAGCCCGGCACGGCCGGCGCCTTCATGAAACGGCTCGGCCCGGCGATCGACGCCGAATTCGGCCGGCCGAAGGCGATCCTCGCGGTCTCGGCCCACACCGCCGCGCGGGCGCCGGTGCTGCTCGCGGCGGCACGCCACGCAGCCATCTACGACTTCGGCAACTTCGACGCGCGGCTGAACGCGATGCGCTACGACGTGGCCGGCGCGCCGGACCTCGCGCACCGCGTGACGAGCCTGCTCGAAGCGGCGCAAATCGCGTCGCAGACCGTCGACGGAGGCGACCTCGACCACGGCATCTGGACCGTGCTGCGCTACCTGTATCCGAACGCCGATGTGCCGGTGCTGCCGCTTGCATTCGTGCCGGACCAATCGCCCGCGCAGCAGCTCGCGCTAGGCGCAGCATTGGCGCAACTCGCCGACGAGGGCGTGTTGATCCTCGGCACCGGCAGCATCACGCACAACCTGCGGCGCGCGTTCGCCGGCGGGCTGCGGAGTTCTGCGGCGCAACCCGAGATCGCCGAGAGCGCGGCGTTTCGCGCGTGGATGCGGGCGCGCAGCGCAGCGCTCGATTGGGCGGCGCTGGCCGACTATCGCCGCAGCGCTCCGCACGCGATCGACATGCACCCGACCGACGAGCACCTGCTGCCCTGGTTCGTGGCCGCCGGCGCGGGCGGGCGCCTCGATGCGCCGGTGCGACTGCACGCGAGCGTCGAGATGGGCAGCATCGGCATGGATGCCTACGCGTTCGGCCCACACGCCACGCGCCTGGCGCGTTGCCTCGAGCCAGCCGAATCCGCGGTTGCACGTTGATGGACCACGCCGGCCCTATCGTCGCGAACCCGCTGCTGCTGACGGCGCGGCTGCGGTTGGTCGCTGCCGATGAATCTCTTGCGCCTGCGCTGCTCGACTTTCACGAGCGCAACCGCGCCCACCTCGCGCCCTGGGATCCGCCGACCGAGCCCGATTTTTTCACCGAAGCCGTGCAGGCACGCCGCCTGCGCGACGCTGCCGCCGGGTTCAAAGCGGGCACCGGTTTTCGCTATTTGCTGCAGCCGATCGGCGACACGAGCCGCGTGATCGGCAGCATCAACTTCTCGAACGTCGTGCGCAGCGCATTCCAAAGTTGCAACCTCGGCTACGCGCTCGATCAGCCGTACGAAGGCCAGGCGCTGATGACCGAGGCGCTGCGTTGCGCGATCGACGAGGTGTTCTCGCCGCGCATCAACCTGCACCGCATCCAGGCCGCGTACCGGCTCGAAAACTGGCGCAGCGCCGAGGTGCTCAAGCGCCTGAATTTTCACGATGAAGGCGTCTGTCCCGACTACCTGTTCATCGACGGCCTGTGGCGCGTGCACCGGTTGGTGGCGCTGCTGAACAAAGGGTTTGTCGAACCGGCGGCGTGGCGCGCTCGCTGAACGCTCAGCCCTCCGCCTTGAGGCAACAAGAATCACCGGTCGCGTCGCGCCCGACCTCGACGCTCACGACCCGCCAATCGGGCCGGCCGACGCGGTCGTGGATGAAGCGGCACAGGTTCTCCAGCGTCGCGGCACCGAGCCCTTGCACATCGTCCAAAAAACGGTGGTCGAGTTGGCCCCGCACCTGCTCGATCGTCTCGCGCAGCAGCGCGAGGTCGACCACCATGCCGGCCGCGTCGGGCACGCCGCCGACCGTCACTTGCGCGCGGTAGGTGTGGCCGTGGATGCGTCGGCTCGCATCGGCGCCGTGCGCTCGCTGCAGCGTGTGGGCGGCCTCGAAGATGAAGCGCTGGCTGAGTTCGTAGTTCATCGGATGCCGATCGCCTTGTGCGTCTGCACGCTGAGCCGCCAACGCGGATCGGCCAGGCAAGCAGCGATCGCGAGCTGCGTGTTCTGGTGCTGCAGCGGGCCATCCATCGGCTGCAGCAGGAAATGATCGAACGCGAGGCCGGCGAGCGCATCGAGGTCTTGGCCAATTTGCGGCACGACCACTTTGAGTTCCTGCCCGCGCGTGAGCTTCAACGCGGCGCCGGCCTTCGGGCTGACGCAAATCCAGTCGAGCCCGGGTGGCGGCTCGACCGTGCCGTTGGTCTCGACGGCGATCTCGACGCCGCGCGCGTGCAGCGCCTCGATGAGCGCGGGGTCGACCTGCAGCAGCGGCTCGCCCCCGGTCAGCACCGCGAGCCGCCGGCCACGGCCGCTCGCGGGCCAGCACGATTCGATCGTCGCCGCGAGCGCTGCAGCCGACTCGAACTTGCCACCGAGCGTGCCATCGGTGCCGACGAAATCGGTGTCGCAAAACTGGCAGATGGCAGTGGCGCGGTCGGCCTCGCGGCCTGACCACAAGTTGCAGCCGGCGAACCGGCAGAACACCGCCGGGCGCCCGGCGTTGATGCCTTCGCCCTGCAAGGTGTAGAAAATTTCTTTCACGCTGTAGGTCATCGAGCGCACCTCTCGGGGCGATGACCATTCGCGGCAACAAGCCTCACGGCCCAACACGGAATGCTGGCGCGGGCGAGGTTTTTGAACATGGTGTTCCTCTACATGGCCCCTGAAAAAGAGACTGCAAACCGCTCGCGGGGGCGCGCCGACGGCAGGCCGAGATTGTCGCAGACCCTCATGAACGGCCGGTTACTTGCGAATCATTCTTATTTGCAATAGGCTGCAGTCTGACGAAACGGAGGCCCCATGCACGTGATTGCGCACACCGAAGAACACGAGTTGCCGAGCATCGAAGCGGTGCTTGCCGGCACGCTGGCGCTGATGACCGGCTACAGCCAGGCGTTGCAGGCCGAACTCGACCCCGCGCAGCGGCTGCACATGGGCGTGAAGATCGGCGGCAACCTCGCGCTGCTGATGGACCACCCGCTGCTGTCGCTCGGCTTTCGGCAGGTCATGCATGGCCTGCGCGGGCGCTGGCAGGCGATGAGCGACTGCACTGCACAAGCGGCGCGGGATTGCGCGTGCAGCGGGTCGGTCGGTAGGGCTGCAGCGGGTCGATTCGAAATGCCAGCGCCGAAGCGCCTGCAGTAAAAACCAATGCCCCGGGTCAGGCCGGTGGCTTGCCTTCGGCAACGTAGTCAGCATGCAGCGCGACCGGCTTCTTCGAGCGCTTGCGCATTCGGATGTTGAGCATTTCGACACCCACCGAAAACGCCATCGCGAAGTAGACGTAGCCCTTGGGCACATGCTGGTCGAAGCCCTCGGCGATCAGCACGACGCCGATGACGACGAGGAACGCCAGCGCCAGGATCTTGATCGTCGGGTGGTTCGAGACGAAGCGACCGATCGCGCCTGCGAACAGCATCATCAGCCCGACCGACATTACAACCGCCGCGATCATCACCTCGACCCGGTCGACCATGCCGACCGCGGTGATGATCGAGTCGAGCGAGAACACCATGTCGATGACCATGATCTGCAGGATCACGGCGGTGAAGGTCGCCTTCACGGCGCTCGAGGCAACGCCCTCTTCGCCTTCGAGTGACTGGTGAATTTCACCGGTGCTTTTGTAGATCAAGAACAGGCCACCCGCGATCAGGATCAGATCGCGCCCAGAAATTTCCTGGCCTGCCACGGTGAACAACGGCGCCACGAGCCCGACGATCCACGACAGCACCAGCAGCAACCCGATGCGCATGAACATCGCCATGAACAGGCCGATTCGGCGGGCCCGCGCTTGCTGCGCCGGCGGCAACTTGTCGACCAGGATCGAGATGAAGACGATGTTGTCGATGCCCAGCACGAGCTCGAGCGCGGTAAGCGTGGCGAAGGCGATCCACATCTGTGGGTCGGAAAGTAATTCGAGCATCGGGTTGGCGCACTTGGCGCCCGAGAGGTTGGGACGGCGCCGATGATAGTTATCAAAGACTCAGTCGGCGGCAAAGACCTTGTCCAGCATCTGATTCCAGCGCGCCTTGGTGGCGGCATCAACGAACGCGGCCTCGAAGCTGTTGGCCGCGAGCCGGTGCGCATGCCGCGCGGTCAGCTGCGGCAGCGCCGCGAACGCTTCCATGAAGTTCTGGTTGATGTAGCCACCGAAGTAGGCCGGGTCGTCGGAGTTGACGGTCGCGCAGAGGCCCGCATCGAGCAGCGCGGCCAGGTTGTGCCGGTCCATCGTCGGGTAGACGCGCAGCTTGACGTTCGACAGCGGGCACACCGTCAGCGGCACGCGCTCGGCCGCGAGCCGCGCCACGAGGGCAGGGTCGCCCAAGCACGCGACGCCGTGGTCGATGCGCTCGACCTGCAGCACATCGAGGGCGCTCCAGATGTAGGCCGGCGGCCCTTCTTCACCGGCATGCGCGACGAGGTGCAGGCCGAGTTCGCGGCAGCGTTCGAACACGCGTGCGAACTTCTCCGGCGGGTTGCCGCGCTCGCTGCTGTCGAGGCCGACGCCGACGATGCGGCTGCGCGCGCTTTGCGGCGCGGTTTGCAGCGGGGTTTGCAAGTAAGGCATCGCCGCGTCGAGCGTCGCGAACGCGGCCTCTTCGCTCAGGTGGCGAAGAAAGCACAGGATCAGAGCGCCGCTCACGCCGAGCTCGCGTTGCGCGGTTTCGCAAGCGCGGCTCAGGCCGTCGATCACGGTCCCGATCGGCACACCGCGGTCGGTGTGGGTCTGCGGATCGAAGAACAATTCGGCGTGGACGACGTTGTCGGCCGCGGCGCGTTCGAAGTACGCCAGGCCCATGTCGAAAAAGTCTTGTTCTTCGAGCAGCACGCTGGCGCCGGCGTAGTAGATGTCGAGAAAGCTTTGCAGGTCGGTGAACGCGTAGGCCGCGCGCAAAGCCTCGACGCTCGCATACGGCAAGGCAACGCCGTTGCGCTGCGCGAGCGCAAAAATCAACTCGGGTTCGAGCGAGCCCTCGATGTGGATGTGCAGCTCGGCTTTGGGCATCGTGCGCAGCAGCACGGGCAGGCGGTCGTGGGGGATGGCGTCGAAATCGATCATGGTGTCTGACCCGGAAAGAAAAAAGGCCACGCAAAGTGGCCTCTGACTAAACGAAGCGCAAGCGCTTCCGGTTATTTGCCGTCGCCCGGCACCTTGCCTTCGACGCCCTTGACGTAGAACTTGATGCCGCCCAAAAACTTGTCGTCGGCGACCGCGTCTTTGGCCAGCACTTCTTTGCCGTCGGAACCCATGATCGGGCCCTTCCAGATCTTGAAGCTACCGTCCTTCAAACCGGCCTTGACGGTCTCGACCTTGGTCTTGATCTCGGCCGGCACTTTGTCGGAAATCGACACGATGTCGATTGCGCCTTCTTTGACGCCCCACCAAGCGGCGTCACCGCTCTTCCAGGTGCCGTCGAGCGCGTCTTTCGTGGCCTTGATGTAGTACGGCGCCCAGTTGATGACGGCCGAGGCGAGGTGGGCCTTGGGCGCGTAAGCGGTCATGTCGCTGTCCCAACCGAAGGCCATCTTGCCGGCCTTCTCGGCAGTTTGCAGCACGGCAGAGGAGTCGGTGTTTTGCATCAACACATCGGCGCCGCCGTTCATCAACGACTGCGCGGCTTCGGTCTCTTTCGGCGGGTTGAACCACTCGTTGACCCAGACCACTTTGGTCTTGATCTTCGGGTTCACCGACTGCGCGCCGAGCGTGAAGCTGTTGATGTTGCGGATGACCTCGGGGATCGGGATCGAGCCGACCACGCCGATCGTGCCGGACTTGCTCATGCCGCCCGCAATCACGCCGGCCATGTAGGCGCCTTCGTAAGTGCGCGAGTCGTATGTGCGCATGTTGTCGGCCTGCTTGTAGCCGGTGGCGTGCTCGAACTTCACATCTTTCAGGTCGGCCGCGGTCTTGAGCATCGGCTCCATGTAGCCGAAGGTCGTGCCGAAAATCAGCTTTGCGCCCTGACCGGCCATGTCGCGAAATACGCGTTCGGCATCAGCTGCCTCGGGCACCTTTTCGACGAAGCTGGTGACGACCTTGTCGCCGAATTCTTTC
>JANLUW010000054.1:0-7516 GCA_031363645.1 Rhizobacter sp.
GCAGCGCCTAAACGCACCAGGTCGAACTGCAACAGCTTCTCGTCGAGCAACTCGGCCAGCACGCCCTTCTTGATGAAGCCGGGGAAGTATTCGGCGTAGCGCGTGAGCATGTCGGAATGCAGCGCTTCTTCGCCGAGGATCTCGCGGCGGATCGTGTGCAGCAGCAGCCGCGCGGTGGCGCGCGTGTAGCCCGGGTCTTTCTCGATCAGCGTGCGCGCAGCGAGGATCGAGGCCTTGTGCACTTCGTCGATCGGCACGCCGTCATAAAGGTTGCGCTTGGTCTCGGCCATGATCGGGTCGGGCTTGACTTCAGCGCCCAGGCCCGCGCAGGCCGATTCGATTACCGTTTGGAGCCGCGAAAAATCGAGCGGCACGCGCTGGCCGCCGTCGAGCACGGTGAGTACCGGCTCGGGGAGCGTCGTCGACGGATGGCTTTGCTTGGCGCGCTCCTGCGTGCGGCGTTCGCGGTAGAGCACGTAGGCACGTGCCACTTCGTGGTGGCCACCGCGCATCAGGCCAAGTTCGACGTGGTCCTGCACGTCTTCGATGTGAAAGCTGCCGCCACCGGCGCGCGAGCGCAGCAGCGCACGTACGACGGATTCGGTCAGGCCGTCGACCGTCTCGCGCACGCTGGCCGAGGCCGCGCCCTGCGTGCCGTGCACGGCGAGAAACGCCTTCATCAACGCGACCGCGATCTTGTTCGGCTCGAAGGAAACGACTGCGCCGTTGCGGCGAATGATCTGGTAGCCCTGGTACACCGACGACGTTGCCGCGGGCGCGGCGACCATGGTTCGCTGTGCGGTCAAGGTTTGGGGATTGGCAGTGGATACAGCTTGCATGGCAGGCCCTCGCAGGTCGATTGTTCTTGGGGAAAGTGAAGTCGCGGATCGAAGCGTTTCGGTGGCCGGTCGATGCGTTGAACAGGCCGTTCGGCAGGATAAAATTTTTGGACTGCGGCTTTGAAAACCGGTCTCGAAGCGCCGACGCCGACCAGCGCTACCGGTCATCGATTTCGACCTCTGCGCTCGATCGGCTGAGACCCCATATCTGGTGCCACGTGACGACTTTAACACTACCTATAGCGTGTGGCGAGCCTTTGGCGCAGTGCTTTGCCTGCACTCACAACGCGGTGCGGTGCGCCCGATTCGAGGTCGGGCCGCACAGGCAAAGGACCCGCCGCTGCTGACCCGCGCCCACCCTGACGATGGGGGCGATTGGGCGCGCGAAGGCCCGCCCACACGCGCTCGACCGCACCGAGCAAACGCCGCGGTCAACGCTGCGGCAAATCGGCATCGGGAAAATACTGATCCACCAGAGTCACCATGAACCGCAGGCGCACCCAATCGAAACCAGGCCCCGGGTCGTTCTTGCGCCCCGGCGCGACATGCTCGTGCCCGACCACCGCAGCGATCGGGTAGCGCGCTGCGAGTGCATCGATCAAGGCGGCCAGGGCAACGTACTGTGACGCGTCGAACCGCTCGCCTTCGAGCCCTTCAAGCTCGATGCCGATCGAGAAATCGTTGCATTCGCTGCGGCCGTGCCAGACCGATGCGCCGGCATGCCAGGCACGTGCGTCGCACGACACGAACTGCACCAGCTCGCCATCGCGGCGAACCAAAAAATGCGCTGAAACCTCGAGGCCGCGAATCTGCTGGAAATACGCGTGCGCATCCCAATCGAGCCGGTTCGTGATCAGCCGCTCGATCGCGTCGCCACCGTATTCACCCGGCGGCAGGCTGATCGAATGGATCAGCGCGAGATCGATCGCCATGCCCTCGGGTCGCGGCCCGAAATTGGTCGACTCGCAACGTCGCGCACCATCCAGCCAGCCCTCGCGCCAGACGGCAGCCGGGGCCGAAGCCGTCACTCGCGCTCCGTGCCGTCGCCGCCCACGTTCACGCCCAGGCGCGCCATGCGGTAGCGCATCTGCCGCAGCGAGAGGCCAAGGCTCGCGCCGGCCGCGGTGCGGTTGAAGCGGTGGTGCTCGAGCGCACGCACGAGGATGTCGCGTTCGACATCGTCGAGGTGGCGCTCGATGTCGTTCGGCAGCGGCTCCTCGATCGGCACCATCGGCGCGAGCTCGCGCACGTGTTGCAGCACATCGCCACGCGTGTTCTCGGTGATCAGGTCGAGCTCTTGCGCGGCGCTGTCGGTGAACACCGATTCGGGCAAGCCGAGGTCGTAGACATCGATCGTCTCGCCGCCCGACAGCGCGACCGCGCGATGCAGCAGGTTCTCCAGCTCGCGCACGTTGCCGGGAAACGGATAGCGCTCCAGGTGCACCAACGCGTCGCGCGTCAGGCGCGGCGGCGGCGAGACACCGGCGTCGCGCGCGATGCGCTCGAGCACGCGCTCGCTGATCGAGACCAAATCTTCGAGCCGCTCGCGCAGCGGCGGCACGCGGATCTGGATCACGTTGAGCCGGTAAAACAGGTCTTGCCGGAATTGGCCGGCTTGCACCTCGGCGGCGAGGTCTTTGTGGGTCGCGCTGAGCAGCCGCACGTTGACCGGCACCTCCGAGACCGCACCGACCGGCCGCACCGAGCGCTCCTGGATCGCGCGCAGCAGCTTGGACTGCATCGGCAGCGGCATGTCGCCGATCTCATCGAGGAACAACGTGCCACCGTTGGCCGCCTGGAAGAAGCCTTCGCGGTCTTCCATCGCGCCCGTGAACGCGCCCTTGCGGTAGCCGAAAAATTCGGCCTCCAGCAAGTGCTCGGGGATCGCGCTGCAGTTGACCGCGATGAAGGGCTGCCCCGCGCGCACGCTGACCTCGTGGATCGCGCGCGCGACCAGTTCCTTGCCGGTGCCCGATTCGCCGCTCACCAGCACCGGGGCCATGCTGCGTGCGACCTTGTCGACCAGCGTGCGCACCTGCTGCATCGCCGACGACTGGCCGGCCATGCGGTCGAGCGACTGGCTCGTCGGTGCCGCCGCTGGCGGGGCTGATGCCGGCACGGGCGCGGGCACCAGCGCGGGTGCAAACGGGCGCGGCACCGCGGCAACCACGGCAGCAGCGACCGCAGGCCTGCCGCTCTCCGATGGCAACGTCGCCGGGTCGATCGTCGGCGCGCCAAGCCCGCCCGAGCGCCCGAGTGCCGAGGCCACGACCGCGCGAAACTGCTTCAGGTCGACCGGCTTGGTCAAATAGTCGTAAGCGCCAGCCTTCAGCGCCTCGACCGCGTTCTCGGCCGAACCGTAGGCGGTGATGACGATCGTCTTTTCGCGCCGTCCGCTTTCTTCGAGCCAGCGCAGTACGTCGAGCCCGGTGCCGTCGGGCAGCCGCATGTCGGTGATCACCGCGCTGTAGACGCGGTCTTTGAGGTGCAGCAAGGCGTCTTGCACGGTGCCCGCGGTGTCGATGTCGTAGCCCTCGCGCAGCAGCGTCAACTCGTAGAGCGTACGCAGATCGGGCTCGTCGTCGACGACCAGCAAACTGAAGTGCGAAGGGTTTGTCATGACTGGGGTCAAGTCGGCCGAGTGCTTCAAGCCTGGTGAATTTGGCCGAGTGTGCGGCGCTGCATGTCGACGAAGAACTCATTGCGTTGGGCCACGCCCTCGGCGCGCAACCGGTAGTCGATCGTGGCGCCGTAACGCTCGGAAAGCTCGCGACAAATATACAGGCCCAACCCGGTGCCACGGCTGCGGGTCGAGAAAAACGGCTCGAACAGATACGGCTCGACATCCGGCGGGATCGGCACGCCATCGCTGGCGATGCTCAAAAACGCCTGCGACTCGTGCCGCGAATCGAGCCTCAACTGGATCGCACCGGGCCCGCGGCTGGCGTGGCGGTAGGCGTTGTCGAGCAGGTTGACGAGCACCCGACGCAGGTGTTCTGCGTCGAACAACACACCCAGCGGCTCGCGTGGCAACTCCACCTGCAACACGCTGTTTTCGCCCAACGCCACGCCGGTGGTGCGGGTCCACTCGCTGCAAACCGCCGCGACCAGCGCGCTCGCGTCGATCACGCCCACATCGGGCACCGCGCCGGGCGCGACCTCCATCACGTCGTCGACGATGCGCTTCAAACGCTCGACGTTGTCGCTCACCATGCGCATCAACTGGCGCTGCGCCGGATCGGTCGCGTCTTCGGCGAGCAGTGCATTGGCTTGCGAGATCGCCGCCAGCGGGTTGCGGATCTCGTGCGCGATGCCGGCCGAGACCCTGCCCATCGCTGCGAGCTTTTCCTGGCGGCTGCGCGCCTGCATGCTGCGCACGTCTTCGAGAAACAGCACGCAGAACTCCTCGATCGCTTGCGGCTCCCGCTTGCGCGTGAAGCGCACCCGCGCGCGCAAGGTGCGCTGCGCACCGAGCGAGCTGACCGAGCCGATCTCGAACTGCAGCACCACGTCGCGGCCGGTCTCGGGCCAGGCGGCTTCGCCGAACGCACGCTCGACGGTTTTGACGAGTGCGTCCCAGGCTTGCACGCCACGCAACTGGAACGGCGCCGGCCGGCTCATGCCGCTCGGCGCGAGCAAGCGCCGCGCTGCCGGGTTCGCGGCGCGCACGCGGCCACGCCGGTCGACGACGAGCACGCCGTCTTGCATCTCCTCGATCACCAGGCGATTCAACTGCGCTTGCTGGCGTGCCATCTCGAGGCTGCCGCGTGCGGTGCGTTCCTCGCGCGCCAGGCGCCCGGCCAATTCACCGGCGAGCACCGTGATGACGAAAAAACCGGCGCCGGCCAATGCCGCCTGCGTCATCTGCACCGTGCCCTCGGCACCGGCCACCGCCGACAGCCACGACGCACCCAGCAGCGCGATCGTCACCGCGGCCGCCGTCGCCAGCGCCATCGTGCGCGGCGTGAGCACGCCCGCCATCAGCACCGGCAGCACCAGCAGCGCCACGTAGTTCAGGCTCGAGCCCGGCGCGAGCACATGCAGCGCCATGAAGCACAGCAGGTCGACGCCGATCGTTGCGAGCCACTGCGGGCTGCGCAGATGCGCCATCGTGCGCGGCGTCGCGACGCGGCGGTAGCGCGGCAACAGCCACAGGCCGACTGCGCAGATCGCGTAGGCCAGGCTGATGCCGATCACCGCGCGCGTCGGGCGCAAGCCGAACAAGCCGCCGATCGAGAGCGCCACCACCAGCGCCAGGCCGAGCGCCGCGCGCGCCGCGATACAGGCACGGTAGAGGCGTTCGAACGCCGTTTGTCCCGACTCGACCACCCTTGCCGCAGTGCGCGACAAAAAACGCGAGTCGAGGACGGGCTCGTCGTCATCGGTGGCGGGCGCAGGTGCCGCCGCCTCTGCCTGCCCGGGCAACGGTGATTCGCCGTACGGCAGCGAGTCGCCGCGGATGTGCGTATCACCGTCGGAGCTGAATGCGCCGAACCAGGATTCATCGCTCGCGATCGGCCGCCGCGTGCGGCGCCGTTCGGCGTGCCGCCGTTCGGCCGCGCGGTCGCTGCTGCTGGTCATGACTCGGGGTGCGCGCGCTCGAACGCCTCGCGGTGCGGCGCACCACAGAACACGCCGCCGCGACCGGGCAACGCTTCATCGCGCGGCAAGTGGAGGCCGCATTGCGCGCAACTCAGCATCTGCT
This sequence comes from Rhizobacter sp., assembly GCA_031363645.1. Lineage (GTDB taxonomy): Bacteria > Pseudomonadota > Gammaproteobacteria > Burkholderiales > Burkholderiaceae_C > LMDS01. Next base: position 5,545 of record JANLUW010000054.1, read on the forward strand.
GCGGCGCGGCACTTTCGCCTTCGGTTTTGGAAGGCTTCGGCGCCGAGGCCGGAGGCCGCGCACGCCGCCAACTGCCGCGCAACAGCCACAACAGCGCGAACACGGCGATCAGCAACAGCAGTACCTTCATGACGCCCGCCTCTTCAGCCCGGCACGCGATGCAGCAGCACCTCGAGCACGAAACGCGAGCCCACGTAGGCGAGCAACAACAGCGCTGCACCGCCGTACACGCCGCGCGTGGCGGCCGGCCCGCGCCAGCCGAAGGCGCGGCGGCCGGCGAGCAGGCCGGCGAAGACGAGCCAACCGAGCATCGAGAACACGGTCTTGTGATCCCAGCGCCACGGGTTCGCGAACCACGCGCCGAGAATCAGCGCGGCCGACAGCACCACGAAACCGGCGCCGACGAAGCGGAATGTCATGCGCTCCAGCCGCAGCAGCGGCATGCCCTTGTTGACGTCGATCGCGGCGGCGGCGCCCGGCCGCATCAGCCGTTCGGCACGGTTGAGCATCGCAGCATGCAGCACGGCCGCACCGAACAGCCCGTATGACGCGATGCCGAGTGCCCAGTGCAACGGCGCCCAGCGCGAAGGCGCGGTCGGCCGGATCTCGCCGGGGAACATCCACGCCAGCGCGACGACCCCGATGGCCAGCAACGCGAGCGTGCGCCGCGCCCCCGGCAGCGGCACGAAGCGGCTCTCGACCAAGTAGACCGCGAGCACCAGCCAGACCGTCATCGACAGCGCAGGCGCGAACCCGAAACGAGCCGCGACGACCTCGCTGCCGATGCCGGCGATGTCGACGCATATCGCCACCGCATGGGCGATCCAGCCGATCAGCAAGGCGGTGCGCAGGCCGCTGCCGAACCGCTCGTTCACGACGGCCGCGGCACCATAGCCGGCCAACGCCAACAGGCTCGGCAAGCCGAGCGCCAGGGCCGCGGCGGACAGCGAAGCCGAGAGCGGAGACACCAGAGAAGCGGACGCACCTGCCGAAGCAGGACCCAACGATAGAATCATCTCCACAGTGTACTTTCGCGCCTGAGGCGCTCAGCCCGCGACCCATCTCAATGGCTTCCACCCTCACCGACCGACTCAGTCGACTGGTCAAGACGATGCGCGGCCAAGCCCGCATCACCGAAGACAACGTTCAAGAGATGCTGCGCGAAGTACGCATGGCCCTGCTCGAAGCCGACGTGGCCTTGCCGGTCGTGCGCGATTTCATCGCCCGCGTCAAAGAAAAAGCGCTCGGCGCCGAGGTGGTGGGATCGCTGTCGCCGGGCCAGGCGCTGGTCGGCATCGTCAACCGTGAACTCGCGCTGACGATGGGCGAAGCCGACCCGACCAGCGGCGCCTTGAAGGCCCCTGCCGACATCAACCTCGCCGCACAACCGCCCGCCGTCATCCTGATGGCAGGCCTGCAAGGCGCCGGCAAGACGACGACGACCGCCAAGCTCGCCAAGCACTTGATCGAGAAGCGCAAGAAAAAAGTGCTCACGGTTTCGGCCGACGTCTACCGCCCGGCTGCGATCGAGCAGTTGAAAGTCGTGACCAAACAAGCCGGCGCTGAATGGTTCCCGTCGACCGGTGACGACAAGCCGCTCGCGATCGGCCTGGCCGCGCTCGACTACGCGAAGAAGCACTACTTCGACGTGCTGCTGGTCGACACCGCCGGCCGGCTCGCGATCGACGAAGCTTTGATGGCCGAGATCAAGGAACTGCACGCCGCGCTGAACCCGGTCGAAACGCTGTTCGTCGTCGACGCGATGCAGGGCCAGGACGCGATCAACACCGCCAAGGCTTTCAAGGCAGCGCTGCCGCTGACCGGCATCGTGCTGACCAAGATGGACGGCGATTCGCGTGGCGGCGCTGCGCTCTCGGTGCGGCAGGTCACCGGCGCGCCGATCAAGTTCGCCGGCACGAGCGAGAAGCTCGACGGCCTGGAGGTGTTCGACGCGCAACGCCACGCCGGCCGC
>JANLUW010000066.1:0-15506 GCA_031363645.1 Rhizobacter sp.
GTAGCGAGACAGCGCCCAACCGTACAACCCGAACGTGAGCATCTCGGCCACGTTGGCCGGTGCCACGATCGGCATCTGCCAGGCCTGGAACGCGTGGTCGCTCTGGTGCGGCATCGACGACGACACGCAGCCGTGGTCGTCACCCGCCACCACCAGCACGCCACCATGCGGTGACGACCCATACGCGTTGCCGTGCTTGATCGCGTCGCCGGCCCGGTCGACGCCCGGGCCCTTGCCATACCACAGGGCAAACACACCATCGGCGGTGCGCTCGGGGTCGGACTCGACCCGTTGCGTGCCGAGCACCTGGGTGGCGGCCAACTCCTCGTTGATCGCCGGCACGAAGCGGATACCGGACTCGGTGAACTTGGCGCCGGCCTTCCACACCGCCTGATCGACCATGCCGAGTGGCGAGCCGCGGTAGCCGCTGATGAAGCCTTGCGTGTTCAGGCCGGCCACAGTGTCGCGCCCGCGTTGCATCACCAGCAGCCGCACCAGCGCCTGGGTGCCGGTCAGGAAAACCGAGCCACCGGGCGCCCACAAGTTATCGGACAGTTTGTAGTCGGGGCGGCGAACGGAATCGGCAGTCGGCGAGGAGTTCATCGCGGAATTGTTGCGCCGGCCTTCGAGAAAATGCACCTTCAATCCGCTATGGTTATCGCGGTGTCGTGGCAAATAGCGGATCGAAGATGGCAAAACCCGAAACATGTCTCGTGCTCGACAGTTTCAGCCTGAAGATCCTGCTCGAACTGCAGCGCGATGCGCGCCAAACCGTCGCGCAGCTTTCCGCTGCGGTCGGCCTCTCGCCCACGCCGTGCTGGAAGCGCGTAAAAGAAATGGAGGCCGCCGGTGTGATCCGCGGCTACACCGCGCGGGTCGATCCCGAGAAGGTCGGACTGCACTTGACGGTGCTGGTCGAGGTCAACCTCACGCACCACGCCGAAGACCTCGTGCAGCGTTTCGAGCAAGCCGTGGCGGTGAGCCCGCACATCGTTCGATGCCAGTCGACGACAGGGCAGTCGGACTACCTGATGACCGTAATCGCGCCCGACATCAAACATTACGAACGCTTGTTGCACGACACGATCTTCAGGCTGCCCGGTGTCACGCACGTGCGTTCGAGCATCGTGCTGCGGGAGGTCAAGTCCGAAGTCGCACTGCCGATCGGGCAGTCGACAACCCCGGGCCACCGATGAATGTTCTACCCGTTTTGGATTAAATTCGGGAATCCCGTATCCTGCAGACTCCCGCAATTGCAGACAAAGAGAGACTCATGGCAAAGACCTACGCACAACTCACGCAGCAAATCGAGGCGTTGAAAACACGGGCGGAAGCAATTCGCCACCGGGAAAAAGCGGGTGTCGTGGCTCGAATCCTGACCGCAATCGCGATCTACGAATTGAGCGCGCAGGAACTCGGATTCGGCGGCGAGGCGGGTGAAGCCAAGCCCCGCCCGATGCAGTCCGGTGTGAAATCGGGCGCCAAATTCAAAGCGTCCAAGGGCAGCGCGACACCCAAGTACCGTGACGAGGCCGGCAACACCTGGGGCGGGCGCGGGCCTCGGCCGGGTTGGTTGCGGGCCGCGCTCGCCTCGGGCCGATCGTTGGACTCGTTCGCAGCGGGCAAGGGCAAAGGCCGCGATGCCGATGCGCCTGCATCGGTGCCGAACGCCCCCTCGAAATTCGGCAAGGCACCCAAAAAAGCGAATGCCAAATTCAAGTCGGTCGCGAAGTACCGCGACGAGGCTGGCAACCAATGGTCCGGCCGAGGCCCGAAGCCCAGGTGGCTGACCGCCGCCATCGCAGGCGGCAAGACACTGGCGCAATTGGCGGCCTGACAGGCACCGGGCAACAGACGCGGCGCCAACGCTCGCTCGGACCCGCGTTTGTCCTATGCCCATTTGCAAGTGTGCTGCGATGCTGGCACGCGTTGCCGGGAGTCGCGCCCGCCCGCGCGACGCGGTGGCTCATCGGATACCCATGACCCCTTCCGCTCGACCAGCCCCCACCTCGGGTTTTTACACACCAGGCCAAACTCCCGGTGACGACTGTGCAGACGAACCGATCCGCGTTCCGGGTGCGATCCAGCCGCATGGCTGGCTGATCGCCGCCGAGCCCGGCATCGACCAGATCGTCGCATACAGCGACAACTGGCACCGCCTCACCGGCGCGCAAACGCGGACCGTGCAAAACGAGTCGCTGCGCGGGATCGTGGCGGGGTTGTTGCCACGCATCGGCGTGCTGCCCAAGGGCGAGGCGCCCGGCGCCATTTGCACGGTCGAACTCGGCGGGTATGCACTCGATGTGACGGTGCACCGGGGCGCCGCGCTGGTGATCATCGAGTTCGAGCCGGCTGCCGCGCAGGCGGGCACCCAGGCACCGATCTACGCCCTCGCCCGGCGCCTGTTGCCTCAACTGCAGGGTGCCTCGTCGGTTGTCGAACTGGTCTCGCTGGCGGTGTCGGAAATGAAGCGCCTCACCGGCTTCGGGCGCTGCATGGCCTATCGGTTCGACGAGGCAGACCACGCCGAGGTGCTCGCCGAAAGTCTCGACGCTAACTACGACGCCTATGCCGGCCACCGATTCCCGGCGGGCGACATTCCGGCGCAGGCGCGCGAGCTCTACCGCTTGAACCACATCCGGCTGATCCCGGATGCGAACTACGACCCGGTGCCGCTGCACATCGTCGACCCCGCCTGGAGCTCCCGCACGCTCGACCTCTCGTTCGCGAGCCTGCGCAGCGTTTCGCCGGTGCACCTGGAGTACATACGCAACATGCGCACGCTGGCGTCGATGTCGGTCTCGATCGTCGTGCGCGGGCAGCTTTGGGGCTTGATTTCTTGCCACGACCACGCGCCCCGCCACCTGGACTTTCAAACCCGCGTGGCTTGCGAACATTTGGGCCGCTTGCTGTCGCTGCAGATCGAGGCCAAGGAAGACACCGCAGCGATCGCCGCCGGCCTCAAGCGCAAGGAGCTGACGCTCGAGATCGTGTCGCACTTGGCCGACAGCGATTTGACATTGCAGCGCCTCGTCGACGAGCCCGGCCCGCTGCTCGGCATGGCGCATGCGGGCGGCGCCGCGGTGGTGTTCGATGACCAATGCTGGACCGCAGGGCGCACGCCGCCGCCTGACCAGGTGCTCGCGATGGCGCACTGGATCGACGCGCGCCGCACCGAGCTGTTTCACAGCGAGTGCCTGCGCGACGAAGACGAGTCCGAAGCCCGGGCCCATGCCAACGCGGCCGGGGTGCTCGCGATCTCGCTCTCGCAAATTCACCGCCACCTGATTCTTTGGTTCCGGCCGGAGATCGTTCAAACCATTCAGTGGGCCGGTGAGCCGCACAAAAAAAACGGCGATGGCGCCGACCTGCACCCGCGCCGCAGTTGCGCGACCTGGGAGCAACTCGTGCGCGGCCGCTCGTTGCCGTGGACGCCGACCGACCTCGGCGGCGTGCTCGACCTGCGCCAGGCGCTGCTGCGCATCGTGCTGCGCCATGCCCAGGAGCGCGGAGAAGCCGCGAACGAATTGGTGCGGTTGAACAAGGAGCTCGAGGCGTTTTCGTACACGGTCGCGCACGACCTTCGGGCGCCGATGCGGCACATCACGGCGTTCGTCGATCTGGTGCGCGAGACCGAAGGCGCGCAACTCAGCCAGCGCGCGCACGGCTACCTCGCACAGGTGCAGACCTCATCGGCATTCGCGGTACAGCTGGTCGAAGCCTTGCTCGAGTTTTCGAGCATGGGCCGCGCGAGCCTGAGCCGCAGCTCGTTCGACACCGAATTGATGGTCGACAACCTGGTGAGCGAGTTCGCTTCGCAAGAAAGCGGCCGGCGCATCGAATGGAACATCGAGCGGCCGCTGCCACCGCTGTGGGGCGACCCGTTTTTGATGCAGGTGGCGGTGCGCAGCCTGTTCAGCAATGCGGTGAAGTACACGCGCGGCCGAGACACCGCGCGCATCCGGGTCGCGGGCTCGTCGAGTCCGGACGGCACCGGGCTGGAGGTGTCGGACAACGGCGTGGGTTTTCAGATGCGCTTTGCCGACCGGCTGTTCGGCGTGTTCCAGCGCCTGCACCGCAGCGAAGAATTCGAGGGCACCGGCATCGGCCTGGCCAACGTGCGCCGCATCGTCGAGCGCCACGGTGGCACGGTGCGGGCGCACGGCGAGCCGGGCGTCGGCGCGACCTTCGGCTTCACGATCCTCGCGCACCCGGCATGAGCGACCGCAGCAACCGGCCCGACTTTCGGCTCGCGCCGCTGCGCATCGTGCTGATCGAAGACTCCATCTTCGACGCCGAGCTGGTTCGCCGGAGTTTGAGCGCCGCCTACCCGCGCGCCGTGCTCGATGTCGTCACCGACGAAGACGGCCTGCTGGAGCGGCTCGTGCGCGACGACGTCGACATCATTTTGTCCGACTACCGCCTGATCGGCTTCAACGGTGCCGATGCACTGCGGCTCGCGCTCAGCGCGGCCTCGAACGCGCCGTTCATCATGGTCTCGGGTGCGATCGGCGAAGAAAACGCGGTCGAGATGATGAAGCAGGGCGCGACCGACTACGTCAGCAAGAGCCGGCTCGCGCGGTTGCCCGTGGTGATCGAGCGCGCGCTTCATGAGGTGGCCGAGCGCCGTGCGCGTGGCGTAGCCGAGTCGCAGTTGCGCGCAGCCGGCAGCGATGCCGGCAGCGCGCTACGCGCGGCAGAGTGGACGGTCGACCGCGCCTTCTTCGTGCTCGATGTGGAAGGCGCGGTCACGTCGTCGAGCGGCGGAGCCGGGAAAGCGTTCGGCGCTGTCACCGGCGCCACCGGTGACCCCGACCCGTCGCGCGAGCAGCTTCACGATGCGCTCGCCCACGGCGAGGCACGAAATGTGCTGCGAACGAACCACACCGATCGAACCTCGACCGAGCGCGTGAGCCTGCTGATGCCGCTTTACGACAGCCGCGGCCGCCACAGCGGTTTTTTGCATACCATCACAGCTCCCACCGGGACGACCCCATGACCACCCCACTCGAACACTCGACCATCACACCGCAAGACCGGCGCAAGCGCATCGCTGCGCTGCAATCGATGGCCGTGCTCGACACGCCACCCGAAGAAGGCTTCGATGCGCTCTCGCGCCTCGCTGCCATGGTCTGCTCGACGCCCGTGGCCATCGTCAGCCTGATCGACGAAGACCGCGTGTGGTTCAAGGCCACGCACGGATTCAGCTTGAAATCATCCGCCAGCACCCACTCTTATTGCGCCGAGGCGGCGAACTCGAAGAAGCTGCTCGAAGTGCCCGATCCCCTTGTCGACTCCCGGTTCGCGAACCACCCGTTCGTCATCGGCGAATTCGGCCTGCGCTACTACGCGGGTGCACCGATCATGCACAACGGCGTGGGCATCGGCACCGTCTGCGTGCTCGACTACGTGCCGAGGCGGATGGAAAAGCGCGCGCTCGAATCGTTGACCGAGATGGCAGGCATCGCCGCGGCCATGCTCACTGCCCGCCTGCAGGCGTTCGAGATGTTCTCGAACACCGAGCGCTGAAACGAGCTACCCGCCGCAGGTTCACTCGGTCTTCACGGCGCCACGAATATTCATCGCCGCGAGGCAAACCTGCAGCGCGATCAAGGCAGTTGCGCCGGCCTGCACGCCCCAGACAATCCACAACGCGTTGCTCGCCATGAAAACCCAGAAGCCGATGTTGCGCCGGTGCTCGGCCTGCGACGCCACGAGCCAAGAGGCGACGATGGTCACGGCCATCGCCGGCCACTGAACCCAGTCGAGATCGGTCATGCACGCGTCCTGATGCTGATGTCGACGGCATCGTGGGGCGGCGCGGTGGCAACCGGCGTCCGGCATGCCCGTGCGTAGCCGTAGGACAACAGCACGACGAAGGTGTTGCGCGCGGCCTGCGACCTGCGCCTACAACGTCGCGAGCGACGCGCCGACATCGACACCGAATCGGAGTCGGTAACTTTCCGGTCGCGGCGCTCGGCCACGCCCGCTGGAGAAAGTACATGCTCGGGGTGATCGTTCCCGCCCATGATGAAGAAGACCACATCGGCGCCTGCCTGGCCTCGATACGTGTCGCCGCGCGATGCCCGCGGTTGAATGGCGAACCAGTGCTGATCGTCGTCGCACTCGATGCGTGCAGCGACCGCACCGGCCGCATCGCGCGCCGTTCGGGGGCCGACGTGGTCTCGGTCGCTGCGCGCAACGTGGGCATCGCGCGAGCCCGCGGCGCTCGCCACGCGCTCGACGCCGGTGCCCGCTGGCTCGCGTTCACCGACGCCGATTCGCTGGTCGGGCCCGAGTGGTTGGCCGCGCAACTCGCGCTGCGCAGCGACGCTGTTTGCGGAACCATCGAAGTGCGCGACTGGGGTGAATACGGCGAACGGCTGCGCGAGCAACACGCCCGCACCTACACCGATGCCGACGGGCACCGCCACATTCACGGCGCCAATCTCGGCGTGGCGGCGCAGGCTTATAAGCGAGTCGGCGGCTTCCAGCCGCTGGTCAGCAGCGAGGACGTGGCGCTGGTCGAAGCGCTGCGCGTCAAGGGTGCATCGATCGCGTGGTCGGCGGCGCCGCGGGTGGTGACGAGCGCGCGGCGCCGTTACCGAGCGCCGGGTGGATTCGGCGCAACGCTGACGCGCGTCGACCGCGAGCTCGCCTTGCCATGCGTCACGCTCGGAGTGGCCGAGTGAACACAGCGGCCCGCCCAATTCGGCTCGACGATTTGCGTCGCGCGCTCGCCGACCTGGAGCCGGCGCCGAACCCGGCGCTGAAGTTGCCGCTGAATGCATCGCTCAACGCGCCCGACTGCCTGAACAAGCTGATCACTGCTGGCCTCGACCGCCTGCCCCTGCCCGGCAGCGGCGCAACGCTGCTGCGCTGGCAGGCGCTGGCGGCCGTGGCGGCGACCGACCTTTCGCTCGCAAAGCTGTACGAAGGCCACACCGACGCGCTCGCGGTCTTCGCCGAGCTCGGCGTGTCACCCTCGAGCGCCGAAGCGCTAGCGAGCTGGGGCATGTGGGCCGCCGAGGCACCGCAAGGCCGAACGTTGATCGAAAGCGGCGCCGACACACGTGCCGGTGAGCGAGACGGCATGGTTCGTTTGAATGGCGCGAAGTGTTGGTGCTCGGGCGCCGCGAGCGCGAGCGACGCGTTGCTGACCGCCTGGCATGCCGACGGCCGCGGCCCGCAACTCGTCAGCGTGAGCCTGCGCCAACGCGGCGTGCGAGTGTCGTCGGGCGAGTGGCAAGCGGTCGGCATGGCGGGCAGTGCGAGCCTCGATGTCGCGTTCGACCGGGCGCACGCGCGGCTCGTCGGCGAGCCCGGCGCCTACCTCGAGCGGCCCGGGTTCTGGCAAGGCGGTGCCGGCATCGCAGCCTGCTGGTACGGCGGCACGCTGGGGATCGCCGCGGCATTGCGCGTGGCCGTGATGCAAGGCGCAACCTCGTCACGCAGCCCTTTTCGGCTCGCGGCGTTGGGCCGCGTCGATGTCGCGCTGCAAACCACCGCCGCACTGCTGCGGCAAAGCGCAGCGTGGATCGATGCGAACCCCGCGGCCGATGCCAGCGCGGTCACGCTCAGGGCGCGCCTGCGCGCCGAAGACTGCGCCACAGCGGTGTTGTCCGACGTGGGCCGCGCACTCGGCGCAACGCCTTTTTGCCGTGACGCCAAGTTCGCCCGAGCCGCGGCCGACTTGCCGGTGTTCATTCGCCAAAGCCACGCCGAGCGCGACCTCGCCGCACTCGGCGAACGCATGCTCGAGCCAGGAACCTCACCATGGACGCTGTAGCAATCGACCGCCGCATTCGCGGTGAAGGCACGACCGCCGAGACCGACTGGCGCGACTGGCTCGCCGACCTGCAACCGCCGGGCCTGTCGATCGACCAGCTGCCTGCCAACTCGCAGCGTGTGGTCGTCGTGTCGCCGCACCCCGACGACGAGGTGCTCGCCTGCGGCGGCTTGCTCGCGCTGCACGCGCGGCGCGGCGGCGAGGCCATCGTCGTGGCCGTCACCGATGGCGAAGCGAGCCACCGCGACGACCCATCGTGGCCGGCCAACCGACTCGCAAGTGCGCGGCGCCTCGAGCGCCTGCGCGGCCTTGCGCGACTCGGCCTGCGCGCCGATGCGGTGACCCGCCTCGCGCTGCACGACAGCGGCGTCGCGGCGCAACGGAGCAGCATTGAGGCGGGGCTGCGCGCCCTGCTGCGGCCGAGCGACTGCGTGGTCACCACCTGGCGCTCGGACGGCCATCCCGACCACGACACGACCGGTGCCGCGACCGCGCGCGTGTGCACCGACATCGGTTGCCGCCTGCTCGAAGCACCGGTGTGGATGTGGCATTGGGGCGTGCCGGGCGATGCGCGCGTGCCATGGAGCCGATTGCGCACGCTGCCGCTCCCGCCCGACATGCTCGCGGCCAAAGCTGCAGCGCTCGGCGAACACGCCACGCAGCTGGCGCCGCGCGGCGCGAGCGTGCCGGTGCTCGGGCCGGCGATCCTCGCGCGCGCCGCCCGTGCGGCCGAATACTTCTTGGTGTGACGATGGAGCTGGCCACCGACCCACGCGGTCACTTCGACGCGTTGTTCGCGTCGAGCGAAGACCCGTGGCACTTCAAAGAGCGCTGGTACGAGTCGCGCAAGCGCGCACTCACGCTCGCCTGCCTGCCGCGCGCGCGCTATGCCAGCGGCTACGAGCCGGGCTGCGCCAACGGCGAACTCTCGGCCGCGCTCGCCGTGCGCTGCGACCGGTTGCTGATTTCCGATGGCGCCGCCGCGGCTGTCGCTCTTGCGCAGCGGCGCGTAGCCCAGTCACCGCAGGTGTCGGTGGTGCAAGCCTGGATGCCCGACGACTGGCCCGATGCGCGCTTCGACCTGATCGCGATCAGCGAATTGGCCTACTACCTCGATGCCGAGGCGCTGGCGCGGCTGGCCGTGAAGGCACGCGCGTCGCTGGAGCCCGGCGGTGACATCGTCGCCTGCCATTGGCGGCACCCGATCGAGGGTTGCCGGCTAGATGGCGACGCGGTGCACGAAGCGCTCTCGCTTGCGTTCGCACTGCCGCGCGTGTGGTCGCTCGTCGACCCGGACTTTCGACTGGAGGTGTGGAGCGCGGACGCGCGCTCGGTCGGGCAGCGTGAGGGGTTGACCGAGGTTCAGTTGGGGCTCTGAGCAAAAGGATTTTTTTCAAGCCTCGTGAGCTCTTTGGGTCGTGAACGCGGCGCATGGCAGTTAACCCCCCCAAAACATCCATGGGGTGGAAAACCGCCAACGCCTTAGGAGTCTTCATGACCACTCGCCGCCATTCGCCCCGATTTTCGAGCCGCCTCGCGCTCGGGTTTTCAAGCCTTGCTGCGCGGCTCGGCGCCTCGCCGCTGGCGCTCTCGTTAGTGGTGGTCGGTAGCGCCGGCGTGCTGCCCGGGGGTGGGGGGGGCGGCGATGAAGTCACCACCGCAGAGGCAGCTGCTGCGCCGGCCGCACCTGCCGCTTCGGCCGCGGCCGGCGGCACGCTGCCTTCGGTGTCTACCGCGACGGGCGACTTGACCAAAACGATGTCGAAGTTCGCCTCGCCCGTCGGCAGCGTCGACTTTTTGCTGACGGACGGCAAGACCGCCTACGCATTCGGTTCCAGCGCCAGCGACACCAGCTACGTGCGCACTGTCAGCACCAGCACCGACGGCCTCAATTGGAGCGCGCGCAAAGTGATGGCGGGGCCGCAAGATCCGAGCGCCGACTTCGCCGTCAACAGCAAAGGCGTGATCGCTGCGCACGGCTGCACGTACAAGGCGGTGAACGGGTTGTCGGTCGGCGTGCCTTACATCCGCACGTCGACCGACGCGGTGAACTGGACCGAACGCACGCTGCCGGCCTTGAGCGACCAAGACGTCAGCAACCTGTGCGGCAACGGCGGCGGCAACATGTACGCGGTGGGCGACGCCTTTGCCGTGGTGGGCCAGTACTGCACCACGCTCGGCTCGGTCGACGGCGCTGCCTGGGTCGTGGGCTCGCCGTCTCTCAATGCCGGCCGCACCGGGCCTGGCAATGGCTGCTTCCTTGGTTTTTCTGCGAAAGGCCGGTTGGTGATCGAACACGGCACGACGCAGGAATACGACCGAGCGACCAACACGTCGAAGTACTTTTTGTTCTACAGCGTCACCACCGACGGCATCCACTGGGACCAGAAGCGCATCTTCCTGAACGACAAGGTGGCGGGCAGCCGCGCGATGGCGTTCTTGCCGAGTGGCGAGGTTCGCGTCAGCACGCAGGTCGCGTTCCGGGACCCCGCCTTCGCAGGCTTGAGCATCGGTGACCCGTCGACCCTTTGGAGCACGACCGACCTGAACACCTGGACCGCCGTGCAGACCGACGTCAAAGGGTTCGTGCCTTACATCGTGAACTTCGAGGCCAGAGCCAAGGAGCACCCGCAGGTGGTCGAAACGCCCGGCTTCCAGTACGTCTGCGACGGCGCCCACGTGCGCTCGGACCTCAATAATTTGGCCAGCTCGCCCGATGGCTTGACGTTCACGACCTCGCCGATCTTTGCAGCGGGCGGCGACTTCGCAGACGGCAAGAACAGCTGCCGAAAGCTGATCTATCTGACAGCGGCCAACCGCCTGGTCGGCACCGTCTCGACCAGCACGAACGTGACGACGTTTTTCAACAGCAATTGAGCACGGGCCGGGTTTCGTCGGCGGCGCGTTGTGTTCCGCGGGCGTTGAAACGTCCTTGGCAAAGCGGTCGACGGGGCAGCGGCGTCAGCTCGCATCCCGAGGTGCTTGGCGCATTGCACGCAACGAATGCAGCACCTCGCGGACACCCGTATACAGCTTCAGGTACTGCTCGAACATGGCGTCGTAAAAGTCTTTGCGTGTCGGGTCGGGCGTGATGACGCGATCGGCTTCGACCCACGCATGCAGGTCGTTCGCGTCGAGCAGCCCCGCGGCCCTGCCGGCGAGAAAGGCGTTGCCGTACGACGCACCGATCTTCACCCGCGTGAGCGCCTGCGGCACGCCCGAAATATCGGAGACGATTTGCAGCCACGTGTCCGATTGGGCGCCGCCGCCTACCGCCACCACACGCGACACGCGTGCGCCGATCTGCGCGAAGGCCTCGAGGTTGTGGCGCACGCCGAAGCCCACGCCTTCGAGCACGGCGCGAAAGAGTTGGGCTCGCGTGTGCGTGAGGCCGAGCCCGGCAATCACGCCGCTCGCGTTCGGGTCGTTGATCGGCGTGCGCTCGCCGCTGAAATACGGCAGCACCAGCAGGCCACCTGCGCCAGGCGACACCTCGCGCGCGGCCGCGAACAAGTCCGCGTAACCGGTCTCGGGTGGCAAGTCGCGCGCGAGTTCATCGCGGAACCACCGCGTCAAACTGCCGGTCGTGCTCATGCCGGCGGCGAGGTTGAAGCGGCCGGGCGATGCGCCCGCCACGGTCCAGACGCGCGCGTCCGGCGTGGGCGCGTCTTGCGCGAGCACGAAGAAGGTGGTGCTGCCGTGCATCAGCATCAGGTCACCGGGTTCGGTGGCGCCGACGCTGATCGCCTCGCTCAATGCATCGATGGTGCCGAAGGCAACAGGCGTGCCCACGGCCAAGCCGGTTTCGGCGGCAGCTTCTGAATGCAGGGTGCCGGCGAGTTCCTCGGCCCAACCGAGTTCGGGCAACAAGTCGAGCGGTGCGACCGCATGCGCAAAACGCGCGTCCCACTCGCCGGTGACGGGGTTGTAGAGAGGCATGAAGTGGCTGGCCGAATGCCGGTCCATGCACAGGCGGCCGGTGGCCCGCAAGACGAGGTACGAGGTCGCCGACGTGAGCTTGACGGTGGCGCGCCACACGTCGGGTTCGTGGTGGCGAAGCCAACGAATCTTCGGGCCGACGGCCTGGCTGCTCAGCGCCATCAGCGAGAACCCCGCGATCTCGTCGGCGCCGATCTCCGCTTCGAGCTCGGCGATCTCAGCGGTCGCGCGCGTGTCGACGCCATACAAAATGCCCGGCCTGAGCGGCCGCATCGACGCATCGAGCGGCAGCAGGCACGGGCCGATGGCGCTCATCGCGAGCGCGGCGATCGCACTCGGCTCGATGCCCGAGGTGGCGAGAATTTCGCGGCTCAGGCGGCACACGTCACTCCACCAAATCAGGTCGGCATCTTGCTCGACATGCCCGGGCAGCGGCATCGAGATGCCGTGCTCGACGACCGCCGTGTGCAGCACGCGGCCGGCGAGGTCGGTGAGTGCGGCCTTGCTGCTGTAGGTACCGACATCGATGCCGAGCAGGTACTTTTTCATCAGCGCATGGCAGGCGCGTAGATGCGCCAAAAACTGCGGGCCACGTGCTTATTTGGAGGTTGCCGGCGGGTTTTCGCCGATGCCCGCCATCAGCTCGAAGACCTTGAAAATCGCGGTCGCATTGAGCTCGCCCCAACCGAGGTTCTGCGCGGTCTTGTTGAGCTCGTGAACGGTGTTGGAAATCATCACCGGAACGCCGATCGACTCGGAGTAATTGCGGATCAACTCGGTGTCTTTGACCATCGTGCGCAGGTGGAACGAGACGCCGTAGTCGCCGTCGATCATCGAGTGCCCGGCGCCTTCGACGATGGGTGATCGGAAGTCCGATTCGCCCCAGAGCTTGATCAGCTCGCGGCAATCGAGCCCCGACTTTTTCGCCATCGCGAGCGACTCGGCGAGCGAGGCCAGGATGGACGAGACAAGGTGGTTGCCGCAAAGCTTGGCGATCGCGCCCGCACCGACCGGGCCCATGTGGTGCACCGTGGCGCCGATCGCGGTCAACACCGGCAGCGCCGCGTCCCAAGCCTGCTGCTCGGCGCCGACCATGATCCAGAGCCCGCCCGAATGCGCTTCGCCGCGGGTGCCGTGCACCGGCGCGTCGATAAACATGGCGCCCTTGGCCGCGAATTGGGCGGCGACCGCGCGCGAGGTGTCGGGGAGCTGCGTGCTCATGTCAATGTAGACCTGCCCGGCCTTCGCGTGCGCGCAAAGACCGTCGACGCCATCCACCGCTGCGTGCAGCGCGGCTTCGTTCCACACCAGGATGATCACGTGACTCGCAGAGGCAGCGGCCTCAGCCGGTGTCGCGAACAATTTGGCGCCACCGGCCACGAGCTCCGAGGCGTTTTCAGGGCTGCGGTTGTGGCAGTTGACCTCATGGCCCTTGGCGAGCAGCGTGAGCCCCACGCCCGTGCCCATCACGCCGGTTCCGATGATTGCGACTTTCATGCCGTGCTCTCTTTCGTGGTGGTGTTGTCGTGCGCGACGTAGCCGCGCATCGTGTCGATGAGGAAGAAGGCGACGGTTGCGCCAGCGTCTTGCAGGCCGAGCGACTTTTCCTGAAAGCACGCGGCCTTGCCGTGTTGCGCGACCATCGCCCGAGTGCCTTCGAGTGCTGCCGATGCGGCATCGGCAGCGAGCTGCAGGGCCTGCGGCAACGCGATGCCTGCGGCAGCAGAAGATTCGAGCGACGTGACGATCGGCCCCAGCACATCGACCACGGTTTTGTCGCCCGGCTTGGCCTTGCCACGCTCGACCACGCCGTCGTGATACGCCCGCCAGAACACGGCCATCTCACTGGCGCCGATCGATGCCGATTCGAGCAAGGCCTTGCCGCCGCGCATGAAGCCCGTTGCCGTCAACGTGCCCATCGTCGAGGGTGCGGCCTTCGCGATCGCCATGCCGGCGAGTTGCAGGGTCTTGCCGATCGGGTCGCTCGTGTTGCCGGCCACCGACTCGGCCGCTGCGGCGAACGCCTTGTTCATCGTGATGCCGAGATCGCTGTCACCGACCTTGCCGTCGAGGTCGATGAGAAAGGCCCTTTGCTTCGCGAATACCTCGCGCAGCGCCGCGAACAACCCATCGAGCTGGTTCTTGTCGATGCTCTGCATGGCGCCCGCCGTCACAGTTGGTTCTGCACGAAGAACGGCGAACTCGCCGGGGCCGCGACCAGGCGCTTCAGTTCGTCGTCGAGGTACAGCAGCGAGATCGATGCGCCCGCCATTTCCATTGCGGTAGCGAACTCGCCCACGTACGCGTGAAAGACGCTCACGCCGCGCTCTTTCAATACGCTCGCCACCTTGCGGAAGAGGATGTAGAGCTCCTCTTTCGGCGTGGCGCCCAGCCCGTTCACCAGCACGGCCACTTCGTCACCCGGTTGGAGCGGCCGCTCGGCGAGGATGGGCCGCAGCATTTCTTCGACCACTTCGTCGGCCGGCAGCAATGCACCGCGGCGGATGCCGGGCTCACCGTGGATGCCCATGCCGATCTCCATCTCGGTCGCGCCGATCTCGAAGGTCGCGTGGCCGATCTCCGGCACGATGCAAGGGCTGAGCGCGACGCCCATCGTGCGCGTGTTGGCGCGCGCTTTTTCGGCCACGCGCTTGACCTCGTCGAGCGACATGCCTTCGGCCGCTGCGGCACCGGCGGCCTTGTAGACGAAGACGATGCCGGCCACGCCACGGCGCTTGTGCTCTTGCCCGGGCGGCGACGACGCGACATCGTCGTTGCCGACGACCGAGAGCACCTTGATGTTTTCGACCTCGGCCATCTCGGCCGCCATGTCGAAGTTGAGGATGTCGCCGGTGTAGTTGCCATAGATGTAGAGCACGCCCGCGCCCTGGTCGATGGCTTTGGTCACCTCGAACATTTGATCCGCACTCGGCGACTGGAACACCCCGCCGACGGCGCAACCGTCGAGCAACCCTGGGCCCACGTAGCCGAGAAACAGCGGCAAGTGGCCCGAGCCACCGCCGGTCGCGATGCCGACCTTGCCCTTCACTCGATTCGTCGACACGAGGCAGCGCTTGTCACCCGCCACGCAGGTCACCTGCTTCGGGTGCGCGGCGTAGATGCCCTCGAGCATTTCGTCGACGAAATCCTCGGCCTTGTTCAGAAACTTTTTCATGGGCTGCTCCTTGTTGTACGTGACGGGCGGCCGCGGCTGCGCAAGCGCAATTCAGCGCCTGCGGCGAACCACGAAGAACGCACCCGCCACAAGAATGAACGAACCGACAACGACACGCTGCCAAGTGCTCGGTACGCCCGTCATGATCAGCACGCTGTTGATGATGACGACCAGGAACACGCCGAGCAACGTGCCCGTCACGGTGCCGGTGCCGCCGGTAATGCGTGCGCCGCCGAGCACCACCGCGGCGATCACGTCGATCTCCATGCCGACGATGTCGAACGGGTTCGCGAGCCGGTTGGCGCACACGTGAATCAGGCCGGCAACACCAGCCAGCGCGCCGGTGTACGAGAAGATGAAGAAGTGCACAGCGCGCACGTCGTAGCCGAGGCGTTCGGCAACAGCGAGGCTGCCGCCGGTCGCGAAGATCGCGCGGCCCATCAGCGTGCGGTTGAGGATCAACCAGGTCAGAAGCGCCGCGGCCGGCAGCGCGAGAAAGAACATCGGCAACATGACCTTCGCACCGCGCGACGACGTGTATTGCATCAACGCGAGCTTGCCGAAACTGTCCATCTGCTCGGGCAAATTCAATATCCAGACCGT
>JANLUW010000080.1:0-11446 GCA_031363645.1 Rhizobacter sp.
CACCTCTTCAAGCGAGAGACATTCCATCTGCAACTGCAGTTTTCCGGACTCGAGCAGTGATGCAGCAAGGATCTCGTCGATCAAGGCCAGCAAACCCCATCCAGCCTTAAGGATCTGCTCCAAGTCGTTCTTCTGGCGCGAATTCGGCGCTGGCATTCCGGCGGCCATGAGTTCGGCGAAGCCGAGAATGGCAGTCAGAGGCGACCGCAGAGCGTGGCCCATGGCCCACAAAAACTCTGAATGAATGCGCAGGGCCTGTGCAAGCGCGTCTTCGGCGTCCCTGAGCTTCAAAGCCATTTCGCGCAAGGGATCATCGAGATGCGCCGGAGCAAACTCCTCGGACTCCATCAGAGCGGAGTCCAGAGTCGGCAGGTCTGCGTAGCGCTGTATCGGCCTAGCTGCGGCATGGCGGCCTTCTCTGGGTGAATCGGGCTCCAACGTAGCGTCAAGCTCGGTTGACCATTATATGTGGCGCCACGCATTGCGACCGACGCTGCAGCGCGAATCCTCAGAGCTGTGCGTACCCAGATCACTCGCAGGCAAAAGCGATGCTTACGCCCTCAAGATGTCTTTATTTGCTCGGTGACCACGGCGTGCTGGTGCGGAGAGATCCACCCGGGACTGAGTATTGACCCCTCGACTCAAGCAAACTGAGTACACGCTGCGCCGCCAAGACGCGCTCGACTGCCGCTTGGTTGATGACTTTGACGGTCAATTCCCTGGGTGATGGTGAAATCTGGTGCAGTGCCATTCCATCTTCGCTCTCCACGCGCTCGACTCGTGAACACTGCTCGAGGAAGGCAGACCGGTAGGCAGCCATCATCGAGAGGCGCATCCCGCACTCCGCCAAGACCTGCTTCAAGGATCGACCGACCAAATCTTTGCCTGCGCACCCGAGTGCCCGCGTCGATGTGGGCGAAGCCTCCAACCACCTGAAGTCGAGCACGTCTCTGCTCTCGTCGAGCACTGGCGCAAGGTGCATGAAACCGGGCTGGGCGAGTTCGCTGAGTACGGCGAGTTGCCACCTCGCGCGCTGCGACGGATTCATGGATCAGGTCCTGCGCTTCAATCGGCCTGCTACTCGATGAATATTACGAATCGTTGAAAGGCCGCCATGGGTGTGATGAGGATTGCGTACATGGCAAAAGCGGATGCGCGGTTCAGTTGGCTCAATGTAAGTACCGCGGAGTCAGCCGTCTGTGCGCCGGTTAACTTATGACGGCATGTTTTCCTACGCGGTATCGGCCAGTTGTCCGAGACAAGAAGTGCGCTCGCGCATCGCCCGGAGCATATTGCGGTGGGTAAGCAATGGGATGGACGCCCCCACCCATAACTGCATCAACGTGCCAAAGTCGAAGCGTTACATCAACCACTTGAACCGAGAGGGGCCTCCGTCATGAAGATTACGACGATTGGCATCGACTTGGCAAAGAACGTGTTCCAGATCCACGTGGTCGACGAACGCGGCAAGACCGTCTTGAAGAAGCAACTCAAACGTGACCAAGTGGCCGCGTTCTTTGTCAATTTTCCGCCGTGCCTGGTCGGCATGGAAGCATGCGGCAGTGCCCACCATTGGGCGCGCAAGCTGGAAGGCTTCGGGCACACCGTCAAGCTGATGGCACCCCAGTTCGTCAAACCGTACGTGAAGACGAACAAGAACGACGCGGCCGATGCCGAGGCCATCTGCGAGGCCGTGGCACGACCGAACATGAGGTTCGTGCCGATCAAGAACATCGAGCAGCAATCGGTGCTGGCGCTACACCGTGTGCGCCAAGGCTTTGTCAAGGCGCGCACGGCGCAAGCCAACCAGATACGCGGACTCCTCGGCGAGTTCGGCCTCATCATCCCGCAAGGCATCGCCCACATTGCCAAGCGGGTGCCGCAGCTGATCGAAGATGCCTCCAACGAGCTGACCGGCTCATTCCGGTTGCTGGTACAGCGACTGATGGATCACCTCAATGAACTCGACAAACAGGTCGGCGAGTTCGAGGCGCAGATCAAGACCTGGCACCGCGCCAGCGAAGCCAGTTGCAAGCTCGAGATGATTCCTGGCATCGGCCCGATCACGGCCAGTGCGCTGGTCGCCAGCGTTGGCAACGCGAAGAATTTTGACGACGGCAGACAGCTGGCTGCATGGCTGGGGTTGGTGCCAAAGCAGCACTCAAGCGGCGGCAAGTCCACATTGCTGGGTATCAGCAAGCGAGGTGACTCATACCTGCGCACGTTGCTGATTCACGGCGCGAGATCGGTGATCTTTAGAGCGCAGCAAAAGGCCGACAAGAGCAGTTGGCTGCACAAGCTGCTGGAGCGGCGCAATCCTAATGTGGCGGCCGTGGCGCTGGCCAACAAGAACGCCAGAATCGTCTGGGCGCTGCTGGCCAACGACCGGAACTTCCAGGCCGATTACACGCGCGCACCCGCCACCGTGTAACCAGGCCAGTTGCAGGCCCATTCAACACGACAACCAGCAGGAGATTCAAACCACCGATTGCTCAGGCGATCAAGAAGTGATGGCAAAACAGGTCAGACCGTGGTTGGCAAAGCCCGTACCGGACGAGGCACCCAGAGTGCGTGTAAGCGATCGAGGCGCCAACCAGCAAATCCCATCAGGGACAGCGGCCAAAACGCCGCATCTAAAGTCCGAATGTACGGGTGCAATCTTTACCTTCGAGCCGTCATCAATTGAAAGCTTGGCAAACCGGGGGCGTCCATGTACGGCCCGGTGATCAGGTTTTGCGGCCGGTCGGTCACGAGCCAACGAAAGAAGTTTTTCTTGAGCTTGCGGTGCGCGGCCTTGACCGAGCGCTCGAACTGCACCCGCTTGCCGTCGATCTGGAAAAACATCCGGCTTTCCTGCGCATGGACGGTCGTGCGCAGCTCAGCGTCGAGCACGGCCATTTGCGCAAGGATGTGCGAGATCCGGTCGTTCATGAGGTGGCCTCTTGCAGCTCAGGCACGGTCGCCAGCAGCCGGCTCATTTCGCTCTTGACGACGCCGTAGCACTCGCAGGCGCGGTCTTCGAGGATGGCCCGGTCGAGCACCGAGATGTGCCCGCGTCGGTAGCGAATGACGCCGGCGTCTTGCAGCTTGCCCGCGGCATCGGTGATGCCCTCGCGGCGCACGCCGAGCAGGCCGGCGATCAGCTCTTGCGTCATCTGCAATTCACCTGACGGCGTCCGGTCGAGCGTCTTGAGCAGCAGCCCGCACAGTTGCTGATCGATCGAATGGTGCCGGTTGCACACGGCCGTTTTCGCCACTTGGGCGATCAGCACCAGCGTTTAGCGCAGCAAAACACCGCGCAATTTGTCAGCCCGATCGAACTGCTGTTTGAAAAATTGACGCGGCAGGCGATAGGCATGGCCCGAAATCTGAACGACGGCAGAGCTGGGCGTCGTGTCGCCGCCCATGAACAAGGAAATGCCGACCACCCCCTCGTTGCCCACGCCTGAGGTCTCGCACGACGCGCCGGTCGCTGTCACGTAGTGCAGCGACACGATCGACGTGGTCGGAAAGTAGGCGTGCTGCAACTGCCCGCCGGGTTCGTAGAGCATGTCGCCGAGCCGCATCGGCACGAGTTCGAGGTGCGCCGCGATCGGCCCGAAAGCCACCTCGGGCAAAGCCGCGAGCAAGTGGTTCTGACGCGGGCTGTGCACCGCGTTCAACAGGCGCCCCGCAGCGATGACAACTCACTGCCCAGACCCACCTCGACGCCGATGCCGCGATACCCCGTGAAGCGGCAGGCTTCGTTGAACATCGGCTCGCCGCTGACGCGAAAGTGCTGCGTCGAGCCGTTCACGTTGACGCGGCTGAAGGCGAAATCGAGGAACGGCTGGCGCTCGGCGATCTTTACCTGCAAGGCCACGCGCTCGGCCTCGTTCCAACCGGTCGCGCCGCCACCGCCAGGCTCGCCTAAAAATGCCGACATGCCGATGCCGACCATCTCGAGCGCTGGGCCCGACACATGCGTGAAGACGCCAGTTTCGTTTTGCTCCCAGTCCCAGTCGGAGGCGAGTTCGGTCAGGCGCCGAAACCGCGCCTCGCTCGCGCGCAGCTCGGCGGTGCGTTCGAGCAACTCGTTGTAGTTCTCGAGTTTTTTGTAGAGCAGCCGCACTTCCAGCATGTTGTGAATGCGGGTCTTGACTTCGAGCAGGTCGAAGGGTTTGCTGATGAAATCTTTCGCGCCGGCCTGCAGTGCGCGCAGCTTGTGTGCGGGCTGCGCGGTGATCAACAGGCCGGCGTTCAGGATGTCATCGGCGCCGAGCATCATGCGGCCTCCTCGGTGGTTGCGCCTGCAACATCGGTTTCCGAGAACTTCAACGCCAGATCGATCGTCGCCATGAATTCTTCGACCTTGATCGGCTTCGTGAGGTAGCGAAAGAAACCGGCCTCCAGGCCTTTTTCGATGTCGTGCCGCATCGCATTCGCACTCAGCGCGATCACCGGGATCGACGCCGTGGCAGGGTCTTCAGCGAGGATTCTGAGTGCCATCAGGCCGCTGATGCCGGGCAGGTTGATGTCCATCAGGATCGCGTCGGGCTTCGAGGCGCGCGCGATCTCGATGCCTCGGTTGCCATCGCGCGCGGTCAACAGCCGGATGTCGGTGCGGCGCGCGACGAGCCGCTCGATCAACATCAAGTTGGCAAGATTGTCTTCCACGTAAAGCAGCGTGTGGACGGGCTCGCCATGCGTCGCCTCGCTGGCCGCGATCGGCTTGGCATCGACGGCATTGATGCCGGATTCGAGGGCGGCTGTCGACTTGAGTTCGACCCAGAAAACACTGCCGACGCCGACGACGCTTTCGGCGCCGATCTCGCCGCCCATCAGCTCGACCAGGCGCTTGCTCACCACCAGGCCGATGCCCGTGCCCTCTTCGGCGCCCGACTCCTGGCCGAGCCGGTTGAAGGGCTGAAACAGTTGCGCGAGTTTTTCGGCCGAGAGGCCCGCACCGGTGTCGCGAAAGCTGATGCGGATGCGCTCTGGCGAATGCGCGTGGCAAGTCACCTCGACGACACCGCCCGCGCAGTTGTACTTGATCGCATTCGAGAGCAGGTTGACGATCACCTGCTTGACCCGCGTGCGGTCAGCCTTGACGAAGCACGCGCCTTCGAAGGTCGGAAACAGCAAACGGAAGCCGCTCTTCTGCGCCTGCGGCTCGATCATCGCGTGGCAACCGGCCAGCACCTCGGCGACCGACATGGCCTCGGGCGACAACGACAGCTTGCCCGATTCGATCAGCGAAAGATCGAGGATCTCGTTGATGAGTTCGAGCAGGTACCAACCTGCCTGCATGATCTGGTCGATGCTTTCTTTCTGGCTCGGCGTGGGTGCGGGCACGCCCGAATCGATCAGCTGCGCGAAACCCAAGATGGCATTGAGCGGCGCGCGCAATTCGTGGCTCATGCTGGGGAGAAAGTCCGACTTGGCCTGGTTGGCCTTTTCGGCCAGCAGCTTGGCGCGCGTCAACTCGGCGTTCATCTCCAGGCGCGCACCTTCGGCCTGCTTGCGCGCGGTGTTGTCGGTGCCGATCAGCAGGCAGCCGATGATCGCCTCGCGCGCATCGCGCAAGGCCGTGACCGAGACCACCGCCGGAAAGCGGCTGCCGTTCTTGCGCACGTAGGTCAGCTCGTAGATGTCTTCGATGCCGCGCGAGGCCTTGAACACCAGCGCCTCGAACCCCGGCGTGATCGGCGTGCCCAGCTCCAGGCTCAAAGCCCTGGCGCGCGCGACCAGCTCCTGCGGGTCGGAGATGTCGGCCGGCGTGATCTTGTTCATCACCTCTGCCGCGGCACAGCCCAGCATGTGCTCAGCCCCCACGTTAAAAAGCTGGATCACGCCGCTCGCATCCGTGGCGATTTTGGAAAACATGGCGCTGTTGAAGATCGCGCGTTGCAGCGTACCGGCCTGGTTCAAGGCTTCTTCAGCGCGCTTGCGGGCCGTGTTGTCGGTGCCGATCAACAGGTACCCAATGACGGCGGTGTGCGCATCGCGCAAGGCCGTGACCGACACCACTGCGGGGAAACGGCTGCCGTCCTTGCGGATGTAGGTCAGCTCGTAAATATCTTCGATGCCGCGCGATGCCTTGAACACCAACGCCTCGAAGCCGGGTGCGATCGGTGTCGAAAGCTCGGCGCTGAGCGCCGCGGCACGCGCCACCAACTCGTGCGGGTCGGAGATGTCGGCCGGCGTGATCTTGTTCGTCACCTCGACAGCGGCGTAGCCCAACATGCGCTCCGCGCCGACGTTGAAAATCTGGATCACGCCATGCGCGTCGGTCGCGATGCTCGAAAAATTAGCGCTGTTGAAGATCGCGTTTTGCAGCGCCAAGGTCTTGAGCAAACTTTCCTGGCGTGTCGTTTCGACGAAGCGATCGGCGGCCTTGTCATCGGGGCCGGGCCCCGGGTTTTTCGTTGACTCAGGTATTGCAGTTTTCCAGGTGAGGCGACGACGGTCCGAAATGGAAACTGCAGTGACGGCACTGGCGGCCGCCACGTTCGACTTTCGGGCAGGGCCGAGGGTCACGCATTTTCGAACGCCGACGGGAGCGACGGTTTCATCGCAGCTCGTCTGTGCGGTAAGCCACATAGCGCCGCATGCCGCGTGCCGTGTGCCTTTGACCGATCATCGACCGATGCCGCGTGCAGGCTCGAACCATGCCCACGCCCGCACCATACTTCGCCATGCATTGCCACCACCTCCGCACAGATGCCTGACCCATGCCACTCGCCTACGCACGTGCGCTGACGGGCCGCGCGCGCACGCCGCGGGCCAATCGGCAGCTCGGGTTCGCATTGGCGTTCATCGCGGGGGCCACCAATGCGGGCGGCTTTCTGGCGGTGCGGCAGTACACGTCGCACATGACGGGAATCGTCTCGTCGATGGCCGACAACATCGCGCTCGGCGAGCCCGGCCTGGTCTTGACCGGGCTCGGCGCGGTGCTGTCGTTCCTGTTCGGTGCGGCCACCTGTGCCGTGTTGGTCAACCACGCGCGCCGCCGGCAAATGCACAGCGAGTACGCGCTGCCGTTGCTGTTCGAGGCCTTCTTGCTGCTGTGCTTTGGCCTGCTCGGGGCGCGCCTTTCGCAGATCGATGGCCTGTTCGTGCCGGCCACCGTGATGTTGCTGTGCTTCATCATGGGCCTGCAAAACGCAGTGATCACGAAGATCTCGAAGGCCGAGATTCGCACCACGCACGTCACCGGGCTCGTCACCGATCTCGGCATCGAACTCGGCAAGCTCGTCTACTGGAACGCGCCGGGCGCAACGGCGCAACCCGCCGTCAAGGCCGACCGCGCTCGCCTTCGTTTGCTGACCGTGCTGCTCGCCGCCTTTTTCATCGGCGGTGTGCTGGGCGCGCTCGGCTTCAAGCACCTCGGCTACGTCTCGACCGTGCCGCTCGCACTCGTGCTGATCGCACTCGCGGCCGTACCGGCCATCGACGACTTGACCGCTTTCGCGCGCCGCTTGATGAAGCGGTAGACCGCGCAGCCCGAAGCGCCGCTGTGTGCTGCAGCGCACGGGCTCGAGTCTGTGTGCCGCAGCGCACAGACACGCGCCGTTCGCGCCCGCACGCTCTTGCACCGGCCGTTCGGCCCCCACATCGATCCAGGAGAACAGCGCATGAGTTACGCCACTTTGATGGTGCACTTGCAACTCGGCCACTCGAATGCCGGGTTACTCAGCGTGACCGCCGAACTCGCCGAGCGATTCGGTGCCAGCGTGATCGGTATCGCGGCACGCCAACCGATGCAACTGGTGTACGGCGACGGCTACGTCTCGGGTGATTTGTTTCAGCAGGACCTGGCCGAGATCGCCGAGAGCTTCAGCGACGCCGAGGCCGAGTTCCGCACCGCGCTGCGGGGGCGCGTGGCGTACCTCGAGTGGCGCTCCGCCCGGATGTATGGCTACCTCGCCGAATACATCGCCGACGAGGCGCGCGGTGCCGACCTGGTGCTGACCGGCATCGGCACCGGCGATTTTCTGGACGCATCGCGCGCCGTGAACACAGGCGACCTCGTCATGCAGGCCGGCCGACCCGTGCTGATCGTGCCCACCGCCGCCAGCACGCTGAAGCTGACGCACGCGCTGATCGGCTGGAACGACACGCGGGAGGCGCGCCGCGCGGTCGCCGATGCACTTCCGCTTCTGAAACTCGCAAAGCGCGTGAGCGTCGTCGAGCTTGCTGTGATGGACGACCTGCCATCCGCCGACAAGCATGTGCAGGACGTGATCGCATGGCTCGGCCGCCATGGGGTCGCTGCCGAAAGCTCGGCGCAGCTCTCGACCGGAGACGACGCCGCCGCCCTCCTCGCGATCGGCCACGACCAAGGCGTCGATCTGGTCGTCGCAGGTGCCTACGGTCACAGCCGCTTGCGCGAATGGGTGCTCGGCGGCGTCACGCGTGACCTGCTGTTGAGTGCGAACCGGTTCTCGCTCGTCTCGCATTGACCGACGCACGCGGCACGACCCAGCCGTCGCCGCGCTGGTTGCCGCGGCCGACCCGCTAAGCGACTATGCCGAACAGCGCGCCCACGCCCGCCGTGATCGCCATCGCGAGCGTGCCCCAGAACGTGACGCGCCACGCGCCGGCCATCAAGCTGGCGCCACCCGCACGTGCCGAGACCGCGCCCAACACCGCGAGGAAGACGATCGCGGTGACCGCGACCCAGGCGATCAGCCCCGGGCCCGGTACCGCAGCGACCACGACCAACGGCAACGCCGCACCGATTCCGAAGCTCGCAGCCGACGCCATCGCAGCCTGCACCGGCCGGGCCGCGAGCGTGACCGAAATGCCGAGCTCGTCGCGCGCATGTGCACCGAGTGCGTCGTGCGCCATCAGCTGTTCGGCCACCTGCTGCGCGAGCGCGGGCGTCAGGCCGCGCCCGACGTAGATTGCCGCGAGCTCGCGGTGCTCCGAGGTCGGGTCGCGCTGCAGCTCGCCGCGCTCGCGCGACAGGTCGGCTTGTTCGGTGTCGGCCTGCGAATGCACCGAGACGTATTCACCGGCCGCCATCGACATGGCCCCCGCCACCAGCCCCGCGATGCCGGTCATGAGGATGTTGCCGTGGGTGGCACCCGCGGCCGCCACACCGACGATCAGGCTCGCCGTCGACACGATGCCGTCGTTCGCACCGAGCACCGCCGCGCGCAGCCAGCCGATGCGATCGCTTCGGTGGTGCTCGGGGTGGTGGCGTGACATGGCGCGAGCATAAGTCGCATCGCCGAACTTCGCGCCTGCGCTGCGGCTGTGTGCGGCATCGCACCGACCGCGCGCTACCGGCCGGGCTACGCTGAGGTTTTGGATGTGGGAGCGCGCATGGGCGATCCGATGCCAGTCGCGCGGTTGAGTTCGCAGCCCACGCGACAGTTCGCGCGAGTCGGGCAGCCGAGCAGCCATGGCTTCACTGCATTGCTGGACGCCTACCGAAGCACCGGCGGTGCCGCGCGCGGCGAAGAGGTTGCGCGGCTGCTCGAAGGGCACCACCAGGGTGACTACCTCGGCCTTGCGCGGCGCATCGTCGCGCGCGAGGTGTTCGGTTTCAAGTGGCGCAGCAGCTTGTGGATGCCGATGTTCCAGTTCGATCCGCATGACCTTTCGGTCAGGAGCGAATTACGCCAAGTGCTCGCCGAACTGAGCTGTGCTTTCGACGGCTGGGAACTCGCGGCGTGGTTCGTCGAGGGCAATACCTGGCTTGCAGGCCGCCGGCCCGTGGACACGCTTTACACCGACCTGCCCGCGGTGCGTGATGCCGCACGCGCCGACCGCTTCATCGCCGCGGGCTGAGTGGCCGCTTTGGTGTCGCTCATGGAGTCGTTCATGACGCCATGTGCGCTGGCACACAGACAGCAACGTTGAAATTCTTTACAACTCCGCAATGAATTCATCGAACGACAACCACAACGCGCCCGGCCCCACCGCTGGCCTACTGGCCACAGACCACATGACCGGCGCTGCGCATGCCGGCGTGGTGTTGGTCGAGTACGGCGACTATGACTGTCCGGCGTGCGTCGAGGCCGAGCCGGTCACGCGCCACTTGATCGAGGTGTTTGGCAAGCGCATGAAGTTCGTGTTCCGGCACTTCCCGCTGGTCGAAGTGCACCCGCACGCCGAGCTCGCGGCCGAGGCTGCCGAAACAGCGGCGGCACAGGGCAAATTTTGGCCGATGCACCACTTGCTGTTCACCCATTCGCCGCACCTGAAGCTCGCTGCGCTCACGAAATGCGCCGAGACGATCGGGCTCGACATGCTGCGCTTCAACGCCGAGATGGCCGACCGCATCTACACGCAGCGGGTGCAAGAGCATCGGCGCAGCGGCGAGCGCATCGGGCTGCGCGGGTCGCCCACTTTCTTTTTGAACGGCACCTTGGTCGATGTGTCGTTCGGCCTCGAGCACCTCGAAGTCGCGGTTCGCGCTGCATTGGGCGAACCGTGACATGGTGGCGCGCAGGCGCCTTCTCCTCGGCGCAGCCGGTGGCGCGTTGACGCTGCCGATGTTGACCGACTGCACCTCGAAGGCGAACGAGGACACGGCCGCGCGCGCTCTGCGCCAACCGCTCGCCGCGCCCGCTGGCGACCGCGCCGCGCTAATGCAAGAACTGGTGCGCTACGCAACGCTCGCGCCATCGAGCCACAACACCCAGTGCTGGAAGTTTCGGGTGCAAGACCGCGCCATCACGATCGAGCCCGACCTGTCACGCCGCTGCCCCGTGGTCGACCCCGATGAACATCACCTGTACGTGTCGCTGGGCTGCGCCGCCGAGAACCTCGCCCACGCTGCGCTCGCCCACGGGCTGCAAGCCGAAACACGGTTCGATGCGGCGGGCGCCGGCTCGATCGAGGTGGCATTCGAGGCCACGCAGCCGCGTGAGTCTTTGCTGTACCGCGCGATCCCTGCCCGGCAGTGCACCCGCGGCGACTACGACGGCAGTTCGCTCTCGGCCGAAGAGATGCGATTGCTGCTGCTGGCCGGCAACGGCGACGGCGTGCAGCTCCTGCTGCTCACCGAGCCGCGCCAGATGGAGCAGGTGCTCGAGTACGTGGTGGCCGGCGACACGGCGCAACTGACCGACCCGGCATTCGTGGCCGAGCTGATGGCCTGGATACGCTTCAGCGCCGACGAAGCGATCCGCACCGGCGACGGCCTGTACTCGGGCGCCTCGGGCAATCCCTCGGTGCCGCGCTGGCTCGGCAGTTTGGCAATGCACTGGGTGCTGACGCCGGCGTCCGAAAACGACCGCTGTGCGCGGCAGGTGCGCAACTCGGCCGGCATCGCCGTGTTCGCCTCTGCCACCAACGACAAGGCGCATTGGGTGGAGGTGGGCCGATGCTACGAACGCTTCGCGTTGCAGGCCACGGCGCTCGGCATACGCAACGCGTTCATGAACCAGCCGGTGGAGGTCGGCTCGATCCGGCCGCAGTTCGCAGCGATGCTCGATTTGGGGAGCCACAG
>JANLUW010000108.1:0-5042 GCA_031363645.1 Rhizobacter sp.
GGTGGTCGCGGTCGTCGTCGCGCGGCCGGACAGCGCGCCGGATGCGAACACGTGGGCTGCGGAACTCATCGTCGAACTGAAGTCGAGAATCGCGAACTTCAAGGTGCCCAAGCGCGTGTTCATCGTCGCCGAGCTGCCACGCAACGCGATGGGCAAGGTGCAGAAAAACCTGCTGCGCGAAACGTACAAGAACCTGTTCACGGCGTGAGCGACAACGCGAACTGCCCGCGCTGCGGCGCCGGGTTTCACTGCGGTGCAGCCGACTCGGCGCCATGCGCCTGCCGAGCCGTGACGTTAGACGCGCCCACGCTCGCCGACTTGCGTACGCGCCACGGGCGCTGCGTGTGCCTGCGCTGTCTCGTCGAGCTCGGGGGCGCGCAAGACACACAAGCCACACAAGAAAAAGCCGGCCCGGTCTCACGACCGGCCGGCTTTTGAACATCGGCACCTGAGGCGCCGGCCAGAACGATCAGTCGTTCTTGTAAATATCGACGTCCTTGGTTTCCTTCACGAACAGCATGCCCACCACGAAGGTGATGCTGGCAAAGATGATCGGGTACCACAGGCCGTTGTACATGTTGCCGGTCTGCGCCACGATCGCGAGGCCCGTGGCTGGCAACAGCCCACCGAACCAGCCGTTGCCGATGTGGTACGGCAGGCTCATCGAGGTGTAGCGGATGCGAGTCGGGAACATCTCGACCAGCATCGCCGCGATCGGGCCGTAGACCATCGTCACGTACAACACGAGCAGCGACAGGATGGCGACCATCAACGGCTTGTTCATCTTCGCCGGGTCGGCGGTGGTCGGGTAGCCGGCCTCTTTCAGCGCACCGGCAACGGCTGCCTTGAAGGCCGTGTCCTTGGCCTTGGCCTCGGCAGGCGGCAGGCCGGTGGAGGCGAACGACTCGATCACTTTCTCGCCGATCGTGATCTTCGCCGGGCCGGTGCCGGGCAGGTTCTCGTAGCTCACCGCGCGCGCCGCCAGCACCTGCTTGGCCACGTCGCACGAACTCGTGAACTTCGCGATGCCGGTCGGATTGAACTGGAACGAGCACTCGTTCGGGTCGGCCGTCACCGTGACCTTGTTCTTCGCCTGGGCCGCAGCCAGCGCCGGATTGGCCGCTTCGGTCAGCGCCTTGAACAGCGGAAAGTAGGTGAGCGCGGCGATCAGGCAGCCCGCCATGATGATGGGCTTGCGGCCGATCTTGTCGGAGAGCCAGCCGAAGAAGATGAAGAACGGCGTGCCGATCGCGAGTGCGATGGCGATCAGGATGTTGGCGGTCGCGTTGTCGACCTTCAACGGCCCGGTCATGAAGAAGAGCGCATAGAACTGGCCCGTGTACCAGACCACGGCCTGGCCCATGGTCAGGCCGAGCAGCGCCAGGATCACGATCTTCAGGTTTTTCCAATCGCCGAACGATTCGGTCAGCGGCGCCTTCGAGGTCTTGCCCTCTTCCTTCATTTTCTTGAAGGCCGGCGATTCGTTCATCGACAGGCGAATCCACACGCTGACCGCGAGCAGCAGCACCGACACCAAGAACGGCACGCGCCAGCCCCAGTCGGCAAAGGCCTCCTCGCCGATCAACGTGCGCGTTCCCAGGATGACGAGCAGCGACAGGAACAGGCCCGCCGTCGCCGTGGTCTGGATCCAAGAGGTGAACAGGCCGCGCCGGCCGTGCGGGGAGTGCTCGGCCACATAGGTGGCAGCGCCGCCGTACTCGCCGCCGAGCGCCAGGCCCTGCAGCATGCGCAGCAGGATCAGGATGATCGGCGCCGCCACGCCGATCGAGGCGTAGTTGGGCAGGATGCCGACGATGAAGGTCGACAGGCCCATGATCAGGATCGTCACCAGGAAGGTGTACTTGCGACCGATCATGTCGCCGAGCCGGCCGAAGAAGATCGCACCGAACGGCCGCACGATGAAGCCGGCCGCGAACGCGAGCAGCGAGAAAATGGTTTGCGAGGTCGGGTCGAGGTTCGAGAAAAACTGCTTGCCGATGATCACGGCGAGCGTGCCGTACAGGTAGAAGTCGTACCACTCGAACACCGTGCCCAGACTCGAAGCGAAGATGACTTTCTTCTCTTCCTTGGTCATGGGCTGACCGACCTTCGAGCTGGTTGCCACTGTGCTTGCCATATCGACGTCTCCTGATGTGAACTCGAAATGCCGCGCCCTTCAGCGCTGCGTGGGTCGGATGTTCGGCGCGCGCTCTGACCGTTGCCTTACAGGTTGCTGAACCCAAGCTGACAAACTCAGTTGAAACCCTGGCAGGTTGTTTCGTGATGCGGCAAATCTTGTGCGAAATGACACATCTCGGGAAAACACTAAGGTCGCCTTGACTGCGCTATCAGCGTTGCACGCCCACGCGCGGAGCGCCTTCGTCGGCCCATGCCGGGCCGAAGAACCAGCGCTCGCCGCGCAGGTGGCCCGCGATCATCGGCAGCGCGTCGAGGCCCCAGAACAGGCGGCCATCGACCTCGATGGTGGGCACGCCGAACACGCCGCGCGCGAGCGCCTCGGCGGTACTGTCTCTGAGTGCTTGCTTGACCGAAGCGTCATCGGGCGCGATACGTGGTTCGAGTTCTCGTGCGAGTTGTTGTGCGAGGGATGCCATGCGGCTCGCGTCGTTAGCGTCGAAGCCGCCGTTCCAAATGTGCCGCAGCACCGCTTCGCAGGCCCGTCGGTTCGGCGTGCCGCCCACGGGGGCGCTGGCGAGCAGCAGGCGCAGGTGCGCGAGTGGATTGAACGGGTGCTGCGCGGGCGTTTGCAACGCGATGCCGTGGTGCTGCGCGAGCCAGTGCACGTGGCGGAAGGTCCAGGCCCGCTTGGGCTCGATCTCGGCCGGGCCCTTTTGACCCCAGTGCTTCAGCAAGCCGGCGAACAACACAGGCCGGTAGCTGACTTCCACCGAGATACCTGCTAGCACCTGCGGCAAACGCTCGAACGCGAGGTAGGCAAACGGCGAAATCGGGTCGAACCAAAAATCGAGGTGCTTCATGCCTTGAGCGAAGTGGCGGGTGCGGTATGCCGCGACGCGAGCGCGCTCAACACCTCCCGTTTTTCGGTGTCGCTCAGCGTCGACCAACCTACGATCTCGTCGAGCGAGCGCATGCAGCCTTCGCACCAGCCGGTGCGCGCATCGATGCGGCACACGCTGTTGCAGGGTGAGGGAACCGCGTCGACCGCCGCTGCGCTCATGTGACTGCCACGTCCAGCTT
Source organism: Rhizobacter sp. (assembly GCA_031363645.1). Classification (GTDB taxonomy): domain Bacteria; phylum Pseudomonadota; class Gammaproteobacteria; order Burkholderiales; family Burkholderiaceae_C; genus LMDS01. Next base: position 3,220 of record JANLUW010000108.1, read on the forward strand.
CGCCACCCGCTTGGCCATCAGCGCATTGCCCGAACGCGAGACCGGCTTGCGGCCGAGCACGTTCGAGATGAATGCGGCGGCGTCGATCAGCCGGTCGATGTCGACGCCGGTCTCGATGCCCAAACCATCGAGCATGAACAACACGTCTTCGGTGCCGACGTTGCCGGTCGCGCCTTTTGCGTACGGGCAACCGCCGAGGCCGGCCACACTGGCATCGAAGGTGTAGACGCCCATTTCCAGGCAGGCATAGATGTTCGCGAGCGCCTGTCCATAGGTGTCGTGGAAATGGCCACTGACTTCGCCGATGGGGAAGTGCCTGAGCGCGCGATCGAGCGCCGCCTGCGCGCGCTTGGGCGTGCCGACGCCGATCGTGTCGGCGATGCCGCAATGGTCGACGCCGATGCCCTTCATCAGCAGCACCACGCGCTCGACTTCATCGGGCGTGACCTCGCCTTGATATGGGCAGCCGAGCGCCACCGACACCGCGCAGCGCACCTTGATCGCATGCGCGTGCGCAGCCTCGACCACGGGGCGAAAGCGCTCGATGCTTTCTTCGATGCCGCAGTTGATGTTGCGCTGGCTGAAGGCCTCGCTGGCGGCGCCGAACACGACGATCTCGTCGGGCCGGATCACAGGGTCGGCGATCGCCGCTTCGAAGCCTTTCAGGTTCGGTGTGAGAACCGAATAGCGCACGCCGCTTTTGCGTTTGACGCCACGCATCACCTGCGCGTTGTCGGCCATCTGCGGCACCCACTTCGGGCTGACGTAGCTCGTGACTTCGAGCTCGCGCAAGCCCGCGGCCTGCAGCAAATGCACGAGTTCGATCTTGGTCGCGGCATCGACCGGTTGCTTTTCGTTTTGCAAACCGTCGCGCGGGCCGACTTCGACAAGCGTTACATGGCTGGGGATCATGACAAAAGTCTCACTGTTCGATTGCGCGTGTGGTGGGCCACCGACTCTAGGGATGGGAAGCGCGCAATGCGCCGCCGAAGATACGTTCAGTCACGAGAAGAACGGACACCCCGTGGACCCGACCATCCGCCTGCGCATCGCCACCCGCATCCATTTTGCGCTGCTTCGCCACTACGGCGAAGACGTGGCCGTCAGCACCCTGCTCGGCGACGCGACCGCTGCGCGCGAAGCGCTGTGGGTGTGCGAGGCGTCGGGTCACGACGAACTGGCGAGCTTGGCAAAACAGTTCAAGGCGGCACCGAAACCCATGCCGGCGATCGCGCCGCGGCGCGCGGAGCAAGGCACCGTGCTGCAAGACCTGGCCTGGGCGCAAGACACCTCCGGCTTCGGCGTTTCGCGCTTGCCCGAGGCGATGACCACGTTGGCTGCCAAGCCGCAGCCGCGCTCGATCCTCTCGCGCCTTTGGGGCGGCACCGCGCGCTAGCCGACATCCGGCACGCATCACGCCGCCGGCGCCATCCGCAGCAATTCACCACCCTCGCCGACCTGATCGCCGACGGCGTACAGCAACTCGGCGATCGTACCGTCGCGCGGCGCGGCGATCGTGTGCTCCATCTTCATCGCCTCCATCACCGCGAGCGGCTGGCCTTGCTTCACCGCGTCACCCACACCCGCGAGGAACGCGATCACCTTGCCGGGCATCGGCGCAGCCAGGCCGCCGGCCTCGCGCGCGCCATCGGCCGAATGGGAAATCGGATCGAACTCGTCGACCACCGCCGAGCCGTCGGGCGAGAACACCGCGAAGCGCTAGCCGGTGGCGTACACGGTCAGCGTCGTGCGCTGCTCGGCCAGCGCAATGTCGCAAACGTTCCCCGAGCGCGCTGCAGTCGCGAGCGGCCAACGCTGCGCAC
>JANLUW010000236.1:0-11945 GCA_031363645.1 Rhizobacter sp.
CTGCACACGCTTGTTGACTGCGTCACTCAGTTGGGCCTTGAGCTCGCCCAGGAACGGGCTCGACGCGAAAAGCCAAAGCACACTGAACGCGCCGTCGGCCAGACCCGCGTCCAACCGGTGCGCGATTTCGCGTGCGAAGCGCTGGTGTTCCTTGCGGCGTACGTCGATTCGAGGCTCGTATCGGTTGCCGCCGCTGCTGTGATCGGTGGCTTCGTGACCAGGTCGGTCATCGGATAACTGGCTACCCTTGAGCCGACTTTCCGGGTGCTCCATGGTCTCGAGTGGAATCAACGGATCAGCTGCGGAATCACGGCTGAGTAGACGCGCGTGCGACGCGTTGGCTAAAAGAATCCACTGACGTTTCATTGTTTGGCTCCGAAAGAGTTCACAAGGCTTGTCGTCGACTGCAACCTCACGTGTTGCGCTTGCGGGCTTAGCCCACCCATAGTTCGTTGATCACGGTATGTACTCCGGGAGCTGACCAGGCCACGCCTTGCGCCGCGTCCCGCTCCTGCCACGAATGCACCGTGCCGCTCAACTTCACTGTCGTACCATCGACATCGACCTGAATATGCTTGGCCTCTCGCAACGCCTGGCGTGTCAGTGCCTCCTCGATTCTGTGTGACAGGTTGGCGGCCTTCGGTCTCGTGCGCAACGTGACTTCGTTGCTGATGCCCATCACGCCCATCAGCGGGCGGATCGCCTTTTCCGCGCTGTGACGCTGATAGTCCCATTCGACTTCACCCTGCAGCGTGACCCAGCCATGATCGACAGTCAGTCGAATCTTCTGACGCGGCACCAAAGTGTTCCACTGCAGCGCCTCCTCGGCGCCGCTGGCAATGTCGGTATCACTGCGTTTGTGGTCGGGCGCGAGCTTCACATCGAGTTCGAGTGCAATTGCCCTGACGCCGGCCACTCGCCTGAGGGCACGAGCCGCTGCGTGCTTCTCGGCAAAGGTTTCCAAGTGACCGCTCAGCGTCACCACGCCGTCCTTCACCGCCACGCCGATGGCAGTTGATTTGACAGCAGGGTCCCAGCCCAATTCGGCTGTCACGTCTCTTTTCAGATCGGCATCTGTTTTCACGATGAAATTCCTTTCACACCGGTCAAATGGAAGTGACTTGCAAGGGACTGGCAAGTCGCTGCGCAGGCCACGATCGAATTTAGGCGTCTGCGCACCGCGGGCCTTGATGTAGATCAGGGGACGTTGACATTGATGGCGCGTCTCCTCCCGAGATTGCAAGAGGCATTTCGGCAGCGGCGTCGCGTTGTCGGGTCGCTCAAGAGACCGGTCGGCATGGCCCTCGAAGGACTGTTGAGTTGCCCAAAAGCGTCGCGGGAGAATTGATGCGCGTCAAGCCCGCGCACTGGGTCACGTTGCAAAATCAGCAGCGAGTTGCTGATTGACTCACGCCTAACCAGAGTGACCGACCATGGATCTCGACACACAAACGCATTTGACGAAGCTGCGTGATTCGCTGACCTTTCGTTTGCGAGAATTGCGCGCTGATGTGCGCGCTGCCGAGCAGGCTCGGCGCGAACTGACTGGCGCTTCGGCGCACGAGGTGACGGACCGCAAGGACGAGGCGATGCAGGAATCGACAACGCATCTCGACGGGATACAAGAGCAGCGCGACCGCGACGAAGTTGTCGAGCTGGAAGCGGCTTTGCAGCGCCTCGACGACGGCACCTACGGCGACTGCTCAGATTGCGGCGAACCGATCTTCCTGCAGCGCTTGCAGGTGCAACCTGCGGCGCGGCGTTGTACACCTTGCCAGACTGCCTTCGAACATGTCCGAGAGCGCTCCAGCATTCGGCATGCTTCCCCATGAATACGGTCGCAAACATTGCCCGCGGCGTTAGCTGGGGCAGTTTTATCCTGTTGAGCGGCTGCGCAAACCTGCTGCCTCGCGGCGACAGTGAACAGCCCTCCGCTTTCGCTACGTTCGAAGCCGCCGCGCAAGCATTCGACAAGGTCGTCGCCTACAGTACGACGACTGTGCAACTGAAAACGCTCGGGTTTGACCTGCAATCGAGCTCGAACGTGACCTTGATCTCATACCCGCAGTTGACCGGTCGATTGGCGCCGGATCGTGGCGTTCCCTTCGAGGCGATCGACCCGGGCATTCGTGATTGCATCGTGGCGCGCCTGGCCTGCCAGGCCTACGAATTTCACCTCGGCCGTGAAACGACACGTCGCGAAGGCAGCTTCATGCTCGACTTTCTGAACTTTCGTCGCGAGACGCGAGTGACTGGTTGGCGGTTCGAAGGGCTGCTCGCGGTGCGGGACGGCGTTGTCCTGTTCCGCAGTCACGGTGGCGAGCCACGTACCGACCGAACGGACCGGCAGGTTAACCCGTTGGGCCCGCTGCAGGGAGCAGGCGAGGGGGCCGGCCGATTGCTGGGGCGTTGACGCATCAGTCGGAGTAAGACAGCAACCAGGCGACCCCGATCCACAACAGCGTTATCAGTCCCCCGATGGCCGCCGCGACGCCGAGCAGAAAGTACTCGATTCGGGCGGGTATTGCCACAGCATGCTCCTTGGCTCTTCGCAACATTCAGTTTAGGCATCGCCTGCAGACTTGCATTGAGCGTTGTCAAGCTGGAAGCCGATGTGCTCGCATCACGTCAACCAGGCCCATGCAGTCCAAGCGCCGCCGAGTCCCGACGCCAAGGCTGCCCCCACGCGAAGGCCGCTTGCCAACCCGCCCGATGCCAGCGCAACCACGAGGCGTGTACCGCTGTTGGCCGTGATGGCCAGCAGCACGGCCAAGGTCAGGTCGCCGCGTGGCAACCGTCCAGCCCCGAACAGCGTGGCAAGCGATGCAACCGCCGCATGCGCATCCGCGAGACCGGCCAGCGCCACACTCAGCATCAGGCCCGTCTGCCCGAACCGGCGCTGTGCGTAGCTCACCGCCAGTGCGATCATGAAGAGCGTTGAGCCAATTGCGACGGCCTCGCGAATGCGGATGGCGTCGGCCTGCCCCAGAGGCGATCCCTGGTCTTTCACCGAGTCTGCAGGTGCCCAAGCCAGCAACCCCCAGCAGGCCGCCACCGTGCACCCCAACCCGACTCCTGCGATCGGTAGCAGCGCGAGCGCAGCGTTGACGGACAAAGCGCCGGCCATCACGATCATCAACACCCACGTTGCCGCAGTGGACCAGGCGGCCGCGGTGCCCAGCAACGCCGCGCCTTCGGGTTGTTTGCGCGCCTGGCGGCCCAGTGAAGCAATTGCGGCGGTGCTCGAGGCAAAGCCCGAGATGAAGCCTGCCGCGACCAGCCCGAGGCGCAGCCCCAGCCAACGTACCGCCACGTGGCCCACCGCCTGAAGTGAGAGGATCAACACCACGATCGCGGCCAACGGCCTTGGGTTGATTTCGCCGAACCATGCCAAAGGACGGTCCGGGATCAATGGCAACACGATCAATGCCGCAGAACAGAGCAGCAGCCCGTCATGCAACTCCAGCTCGGTAAGAATTTGGGTCGCAAAACGGTGCAAGCGCGTGCGGGTGTTCAGTAGCAGCGCCAGCGCCACGCCGCAAGCGCTACCGAGTACGGGGTTGGTAGCCACCAGCACGCCCAGGAGGTAGGTGACAAACAGCGCGAGTTCGGTGGTCAGCCCTGGATCGCCCGAGCTGCTCTTGAAATGCGAAATCCCCGCAAGCAAGCCAACGAATGCGCCGCCGACCACCACCAGTCCGGGCGCGGGCAGCAACTGCGCCAGCGCACCGCTGACCGCAACGAGTGCGAAGCTGCGGATCCCGGCGGCTCGACGGTCGGGCCCAGCACCCTTGCGGCGTTCGCGCTCCAGGCCGATGAGCAGCCCGATGCCCAGCGCCAGCAGGAGCGCGATCGCCTGAGAGGAGTCAAACTGCGACAAGCGCGGCATCACGCTAGGAGGGCATGCTGAGCGCAGAGTCAGTGCGCCATCGACACCGGCAGCGTCATCGCGCCGAGCACCGTACGCGACGCTCCGCCCAGCACCAGTTCGCGGGTCCGGTGGTGGCCGTAGCAACCCATCGCGAGCAAGTCGGCGCCGATTGCGCTGGCAAACGACAACAAGACTTCGCCAGCATCGGTCGGCGCCGCGTGATCTCGCTGCAACGTCGACTCGATGCCGTGGAGGCGGAGGAAATGCACGATGTCGAGATCGCCTGCGTGGTGCGGCGCGGCGCTACCTGCAAACTCCATCACCTGAACGCGGCGCGCGATTCGCAACCACGGCAGGGCAGCCGTGACGGTGCGTGCGGCCTGCGGCGTCGCGTTCCAGCCAATCAGGACATCGCGATCGGGAGGGCCGTAGTTCCCTTTTAGCGGCAAGATCAATGCGGGCTTGCCGCTCGCCATGACCACCGACTCGACGAAGTTTGCCGGCACGGTGCCTGACGACGGGGCCGACAGATTGTGCTGCGCGAGCACCAGCAGATCGGCGTACGGGGCCTGCCGACAGAATGTCTTGACCGGGTCGGCTCCGCTCGACAACCAATGCACGGGACGACCACCTTCAGAATGCGTATCGTCGAACAAGGACGTCGTGCGGTCTATGTCGCCCCGGTCCATCAGCTGCAGCAGTTCTGCCGGTTCTCTTGAGAAGGACCGCTGCGTCGGTTCTTCGCCTCGGGATTCGATGAACATCGCGCACAAAGTGGCTTCGTGGCGAAGTGCGACGTTGCGCGTGAATTCGAGCTTGGCGACGCAGGTGGCTGTGGCGTCCAGCTGCAACAAGATGGAGCGCAGGGAAGTCACGGATATGTCCATCGAAGGCCAAGTTCAGTGATTGGTCAGTGCGACATCAGCACCGGGATCGTCATCGACGCCAGGAGACCACGCGTGGCCCCACCCAGCACGCGCTCGGCCCAGCGCGCATGGCCGTAGGCACCCATGACGATCAGGTCGGCGCTCAGATCGGCAGCGCGCGAGAGCATTGCGTCCGCAATGCCGATGCCTGTCGTCTCGACGCGCACATCCGCGGAGACGCCCTGCCACATCAGCCATCGGTGCAAGGCCTCGAGCCGCGGGCCCAGCGTCTTGTCCTCGATCGCGCCCGCCTCGTTCCAGCTAACGACCACGACATGCTCGGCCAGCCGCAGCAGCGGCAGCGCATCCGCCACCGCACGCGCCGACTCGCGACTGTCGTCCCATGCGACCATGACGTGGGTGCCGATGGAGTCGAAGCGGCCAGCGCAGGGAAGGATGAGCGTCGGTCGTGCGCTGTAGAGCACCACCTGCTCGACGAGATCCTGAGCCCAGCGATGGCCGGGAGCGGCCGGGTCGGCTTGGGTGAGCACGGTCAGGTCACTGCAATGGGCATGACGCACTAGCGACGGCGCTTTGTCGGATTCATCGATCACCGCTTCGCAGGACTTGACCCCCGCCGCGCGACACTCGTCGCGAAAGTGGTCAGCGGCGCGTTCGGCTTGGTCGCGCAGCGTGTCCCATGCAAGTGCGGCGAAGTCGGCAAGTGACGAAGCTGCATCGGCCGTGACCGGCAGATCGATAAGGCCCGTCGGCGCGACCCCGACCAGGTGGCAGTCGAGAGCTTTGGCCAGCCGCATCGCGGCTTGGCTGCGCGCGGCGCACAGGGGGGCTTGGTCGAGAAGGACGAGCAGGCTGCGGTAGGTCATGGCGAGTTCCTGTGTCGTTAAAGAAGCGCGGGGTCGGACGTCGGTCGCGGGCGATAGCTGAAAGGTTCACGGCTCACGCGATCGTGCTCAACAGCACGGCCTGCAACACGAAGCGCCGCTTGTCGGAATTCAACGCTGCGCCGTCGAGCAGATCCGTCAGCTTGGCGGTCGGGTGACTCGGCGAAGCGACGCCGTCGTAGACGGGAACGCCAGCATGAACCCCCATCTGGTGTACGAGATGGGGCATCGTGCCCTGGCACTCGATGGCGTCGTATAGGCGGCCCAGCATCCGAGCGGTGCGCCGCAAGTCCGTCAACGTGCTCAGTTCGGTCAAGCTCGGGCGGATGTGCGCGATCTGCGCGCCAAGTTCCATCGCTGCACGCCTGAACAGTACCGCGTCGTCGGTGTCATCGTCTTCGCAGAGCAAACCGAGCTTGCGGCCTCGCAATGACGCTCCAACTTTACCGGCCGCAGCGGCGTGCTGAAGTGAACGGGCCTTGTCTACAACAAAAGCCGCGTTGCGCGACGCGATCGCATCGAACGGCATAGCGGCCTGATAGTCCGGGGTGGGGTGCATGTTGGTAGTTCGTGCGACACGCCTCGGTGTGTGCACACAGTAGCAAGTCTAGGCAGCCGATACTCAAGGGCCTTGATGCTCGTCAAGGGAGGCTCAATGCCTGTGCCGGACCAGCCAGGGGGCCAGATCGGTCACGGCGCGGTCAACACGCAATGCAGTCATCAGCGCCGCTGCGCATCGCGGCGGCGACGCCGTGCGACCTTGTTGCATATCAAACCAATTGCGCGCGCATCGGCCTGAGGTTCGACTGTCTGTTTACTGGAGATTTCCATGTTCAAGCATCTGCTACTTCCCACCGATGGGTCCGACGCTTCCCAAGCCGTCCTCCTCAAAGGCGTTCGTTTGGCGAAGGAATTCAACGCCAGGATCACGGGCATCAGTGTGGTGCCGGAATTTCACGTCCTGGCCTTTAACGCGGCGATGATCGAAGACACGAGGGACGTGTTCATCGCCGAGAGCCGGGTGCAGGCTCACAAGTACCTGGCGTTTTTAAACAATGCAGCGGACGAGGCCGGCGTGCCCTGCGAAACCGAGGTCGTGCTCGGCGACCACCCCTACGAAGCCATCATTCGCACTTGCACCAGCAAGGGATGCGATCTGATCATGATGGCCTCGCATGGACGGCGCGGCATGCGGGCATTGTTGGTTGGCAGTGAGACCCAAAAGGTGCTGACGCACAGCACAGTTCCGGTGCTGGTTTGCCGGTAGCCCTCTCAGCGGTGAGCCAAAGACACACACCATTCACACAACGTCACCGAGCGAAACGCGCCATTGTCACGGTGTTGTTCGCAGATTTCTAGCATTCCCTCCTGTGGAAGCGCCACACACCACCCAGGAGCCCAACATGCCGAACATCGCCAACGCAGTCGCCACGCCGAAACTGGCTTGCGCCCCGGTAGTCCGCTGCGCCGCCATCTTAAAGACCGATGCCGACAGTTCCCGGCGCATCGCCGACACGCTCATGCTGCTAAATAAAGCGCTCGCGCCGCAGCGGCGCGTGGTGCATACGGGCGATGTGGTCTACCGCAGCGGAGAGCGCTTCGGAACGCTCTACATCCTGACTTCTGGATTTTTCAAGGTCGTCAATCTGTCCGCAGACGGCCGCGAGCAGGTGGTGGGCCTCAAGTTTCGCGGCGATTGGCTGGGCTTCGACGGCATCGCCCGTCGGCAGTATTCGTGCGACGCGATCGCAATGGACACAGGCGAGGTCTGGGCCATTCCCTACGAGGCGCTGATCGCCGCGTGCGCCGAACAAGCGGCGCTGCTGACCGTGTTGCATGAGGCGATGAGTCGGGAGATCGGACACGACCGGGATTCGCTCATGTCGGTCTGCACTTTGCCCGCCGATGCGCGCGTGGCCGACTTCCTGCGCTATTGGGCCGAGTCTCTGGCTGACCGTGGCATGCGCACCGACCAGTTCACCCTGCGCATGACCCGGGCCGAAATCGGCAACTACCTCGGCATGACGCTGGAAACGGTGAGCCGGGCGCTGTCGAGACTGGCGCGTGACAAGGTCATTGCGTTCACCGAGAAGGGCAGACGCGACGTGAACATTCCGGACGTGAAAGCACTCTCGGCCTTCGTGCAGCGCTGCCTCGCACCGTCGCGCCTTCTGCAGTAACGGCAGCGAGCTTATTGCCGACAGCTACTTCGGAACGACGACGCGAGCGATGGCCCGGGCAAGGTCATCGCGGGAGCAGGGCTTGCGCAGCAACTCCCAGGTTGGTGGCGAATCCCGATCGGCGTCGAGAAGTTCGGAAGAGAAGCCCGACATCAGCAGTACTGCAAGTGCCGGAAACCGCTGGTGTGCGAGCGACGCCAGTTCGGTACCGCGCATGCCGGCCCCGAGCGCGATATCGGTGAGCAGCAAATTGAATGTTGCATCCTGCCCTAGGGCGAGAATAGCCTGCTCTGCGCTCGAAGCCAGCGTGACCTTGCACCCCAGCGTGCAAAGAAAATTGTGCACGACCGCGCGCACTTCGGATTCGTCCTCCACCAGCAGCACGTTCAGCCCGTGCGGCAGGGCCTCGTTGACGCTCGCAATGCCGAGCACCGTCGCGCCGGCGGCCCGGTGCTGCGGAATGAACAGCGTCAGCGTGGTGCCGGTTCCGGGCATGCTCTCCAGGACGATGGCGCCTCGCGACTGTTTGACGAATCCGTAGACCGTGCTCAGGCCCAGGCCCGTGCCGCGGCCGACTTCCTTGGTGGTGAAGAACGGCTCGAAGGCTCGTTCCTTCACTTCTTCGGGCATGCCGGCGCCGGTGTCAGTGATGGAGATCGCCACGAAAGCATCACCCGCCGCGCTTGGCGCATCGGGTTCGTTGCGAACCTCCAAGGGCAACTCGGCGCAGGGAGCGGCGCGAAACCGCAACGTGCCCCCTTCGGGCATGGCATCGCGTGCATTGATCGCGATGTTGAGCAACGCGGATTCAAGCTGCCCCGGATCGGCGAGCACCGGTGGACATGACGGCGCCACCTCGACATCGATGCATATGTGCTGATCCACCGTTCGACGCAGCATGTCGGCCAGAGAATTCAGCAGCGCGCCCAGGTCTACCGAATTCGGCTGCAGCACCTGCCGGCGTGAAAAAGCGAGCAGCTTGTCGGTAAGTTCGGCGCCTCGTTTGGTCGCGCGCGTCGCTGCGTCGACGAGATGCTGTCCCCACTCATCCTCGGCCAGCGCGGGCAATTCTTCGAGCACCTGCAGGTTGCCCTGGATGATCGTCAGCAAGTTGTTGAAATCGTGTGCGATGCCCCCTGTCAGCTGGCCCACGCTTTCCAACCGTTGGGCGTGGTTCAGCGCCTCTTCGGATTGGGCCCGTTGTAGGCTCGTGGCGAGCAGATTCGAGAGCGACTCCAGGAATCGACGCTCATCATCGCCAAAGCGCCGCGCCTCGTGCGAGTGCACAGTCAACACGCCAATGAGCTTGCCCCGGTCGGCCAGCGGCACCGCCAGACTGCTGGCCAACCCCGCCGCCAGATGGGACGGCGGCACCGGGAAGCGGCGCTCCGTTCGATAGTCATCGACGATCACCGGCCGACCCTCGGCCAACACGAAGCCTTGCGGAGTGTCGAGCCGGTTCGCGACCAAGCAACCCAACGCCTCGCCGACGAGGGATCCCACGCCGCTCGCCACGCGAAAGTGCCGGCGATCGGCGTCGAGCAGGAACACCATGGCCTCTTCGACCTCCAGTGCTTGCGCTGCGATCAGGGGCACCTTCTCGAGCAGCACTTGCGGACCGCGCGAATCGACCGCGAGGCGACCCAGTTGCGCCAGGTGTTCGCCGTAGCGGGCGCGTTGCAAGGCCTGTTTCACTCGGGGGTAGGCCCCGATTCCGCGGATGGCCGCCACAACCAATGGCAGTCCGTGGCTTTGCAGCGGGCTGAGCGCGATCTCGACCACCACCTCGGAGCCGTCGCGGCGCTTGGCCAAGAGTTCCATCCCGGTCCCCATCGGCCGCGGCTTCGGTTGGTGGGCGTAGGCGCCGCGGTAGCCCGCGTGGCGCGGGCGGATCGCGTCGGGCACGAGCACGTCGACATTCAGCCCTACCAACTCGGCGACGCTGTAGCCAAGCAAGCTGGCCGCCGCGGGATTCGCGAGTACGATCAAACCGCGTGCATCTGCCACGATCAATGCATCGGGATTCGCTGCGAACAGCGTACGAAACACACTGTCTTCGTCGATGCCTTGGGGCAAAGTGGTGGCCTGCACGGGTGTGTGATGCAGAGGCTGCGAACCCATGCCAGCTGGCCTCAGGCGATACCGGCCGGCGGCACCATGCTGTAGCCAGCGCCGCGCACGGATTTGATGATCCTCGGATCGTCGGCGTCGGCCTCTAGCTTCTTGCGTAGACGCCCCACTTGTACATCGATCGTGCGGTCGAATGGGCCAGCGCCGCGCCCGCGCGTCGTCTCGAGCAGGAAGTCGCGCGACAAGACCCGGCCGGCATGCTCCGCGAAGGCGCGCAGCAAATCGAACTCACCGCTCGTCAACCTTACATCGATGCCTTGCGGGTTTGTCAGGTTGCGGGCCGCAGTGTCGAGCTGCCATCCCGAGAAACGCAATGTGCCGAGCGCTGCGGAGGGCGCAACCAGGCCAGGCGTGTGCCGTTCCTCCAGAGCACGAGCTGGTGGGTCATCGGGCGCAAGTCGCCGCAGCACGGCCTTGATGCGCGCGAGCAGCTCACGCAGATCGAACGGCTTTGTCACATAGTCGTCCGCACCCACTTCCAAGCCGACGATCTTGTCGACAGAATCGGCTCTCCCGGTCACGATGACAAGGCCGCAGTGCCAGTGCTCACGCAACTGGCGTGCGATCGAAAATCCGTCTTCCCCCGGAAGCCCCAAATCCAGCAGCACAAGGACCGGCGAATCGACGGGCATGAGCGCCATGAGTGAACGGCCATCATGCAGCGGCGTAACGCGATAGCCATGCCCGCGCAGATAGTGCGCGAGCAGCTGCGTGATGTCGACTTCGTCGTCGAGGACTGCGATATGCAGGACAGGGTTCACATCGGCAAAGAAAGCTGAAGGGCCAGAGTCAGCATGCGATACGGACCAGATCAAGGGTATCAGCTTTGCAGATCATTCCATTCATACCACCAGGGCTGCCGCCCTCACGGGCTCGTCGCGCGCGATTCGTCCGTCGACGAGTTCGATCACGCGGTCGCAGCGGGCCGCCAGGCGCGGGTCGTGCGTCACCACGAGGAACGAGATGTGCAACTCGGCGTGCATGCGCCGCATCAGCGCGAAGACCTCGTCGGACGACGCCTGGTCGAGGTTTCCGGTGGGTTCGTCGGCCAGGATAAGCGGCGGCTCCAGCACCAGCGCGCGGGCGATCGCGACGCGCTGCTGCATGCCGCCGGACAGTTCGCCGGGTCGCTTGTCCATGGCGTTCGCGAGCCCCACGGCTTGCAGCACGGCGCGGGCCCGTTCGCGTTGCACGGGCGAGACGCGACCTTCCCGCATCAAGGCCGGCAGGGTCACGTTCTCGAGCGCGGTGAAGGCCGGCAGCAGATGGTGAAACTGGAATACGAAGCCAAGTGCCGCTCGCCGCTGCAAAGTGAGGCCGGCGTCGTCGAGGTGACCTGTCTCTTCACCCCGGAGGCGGTAGCTGCCGCTGGTTGCAGGTTCGAGCAAGCCCACGATGTTGAGCAAGGTGCTCTTGCCAGACCCCGAAGGACCGATCAGAGCGACGAACTCACTGCCACTGATGCTGAGCGACACGCCGTGCAGCACCTCGGCCTCGTTGGGCAGGCCGAGGTGGTAGCTCTTGCGGATGTTGCCGAGCTCGATCAAATCAGCTTCGGTGTTCAAGTGGCCAGCCTCTTGCAAATATCCATACACTCATTCACATGCGAATGGCCAGTGCGGGATCGAGATTGGCCGCGCGCCGTGCTGGCGCCACGGCGGCCAGTATCCCGCACAGGGTAGCGACGCCAGCGATGCCCAGTGCCAGGCCGGCACTGAGCGTGATCGCGAACAGCGGCAGGCCGTCGGCGCCGCGCACCAGGGTGGAGAACGCCCAGATCAAAGCCACCGCCAGCAACACGCCGAGCACCGAGCCGAGTGCGCCGACGATCAAACCCTGCAGCAGGAAAATCCGCATAACCTGCCCGCGCGTGGCGCCCATCGCGCGCAGGATGCCAATCTCCCGCTGTTTCTGCACCACCGACACCACCAGCACGCTGGCAATACCCAGCGCGACGACGACCATCACGACGCCTCGGATCAGTCCGGTGCTG
>JANLUW010000147.1:0-1623 GCA_031363645.1 Rhizobacter sp.
CGCCAGCGGCACCTGGGTTCGCGTGAGCCAGACGGTGGCCGGCGCCAACTGGGGCACCGTCTGTTGACGCCGGCCGAAAACTGACCAGCCAGCGAAGGTGAAGCCGACTGAATATTGACCAGGGTGAACGACCTACCCTGCCTACTTTTGCGGCAGGGGAGACTGGGATGATCACCACCATGGCATTGATAGGCAAGATTCGCGGAATGCGAATGCGCGACGGCAAGTCGATCAGCGAGATCTCCAGGCTGACCAGCCTGTCACGCAACACGATCAAGAAGTGGCTGAAGGCGCCGCAAGGGGCCGAGCCGAAGTACCGGCGGCGCGATGTGCCGACCAAGCTCACGCCGTTCATCGAGACGCTGACGCAGGCGCTTACGGCCGATGCGCGACGAGCGAAGCACGAACGGCGCACTGCACGCGCGTTGCACGCTCAGCCCGCGGGCGAAGGCTATGGCGGCGGCTACACACAGCTGACCGACTTCATTCGCGAGTGGCGAGCCACTCAGGGCAAGCTCATCAGCGTGCACGCCTTCGTGCCGCTCGCCCTTCGAACTCGGCGAAGCGTTCCAGTTCGACTGGAGCGAAGAAGGCTTGGTGGTCGGCGGCATCTACTACCGACTGCAGGTGTCGCACATGAAGCTGTGCGCGAGCCGCGCGTTCTGGCTGGTTGCGTACCCGAGCCAGGGCCACGAGATGCTGTTCGACGCGCACACGCGCAGCTTCGCCGCACTCGGCGGCGTACCCCGGCGCGGTATCTACGACAACATGAAGACCGCGGTCGACAAGGTCAAGAAGGGCAAGGGCCGGGTCGTCAACGCGCGCTTCGCGGCGATGTGCGCGCATTACCTGTTCGACGCCGACTTCTGCAACGTCGCCTCCGGTTGGGAGAAGGGAGTCGTCGAGAAGAACGTGCAGGACAGCAGGCGACGTATCTGGATCGACGCGGCGAAGCAGCGCTTCGGCTCGTTCGTCGAGCTCAACGCCTGGATCGCAGACCGGTGCCGAGCGTTGTGGGCCGAGGTCCGACACCCCGAACACAGCCAGTTCAGCGTGGCCGAGATGCTCGAGCACGAGAGGGCGCACCTGATGCCCATGCCCGAAGCCTTCGACGGCTACGTGGAGAAGCCTGCGCGCGTGTCGAGCACTTGCCTTGTGTCGGTGGCGCGCAACCGCTACTCGGTGCCGTGCGAGCTGGCCGGTCAGATGGTCAGCACGCGGCTGTACGCGAACAGCATGATCGTCGTGGCGGGCGACAACTTCGCCCCTCGCCATGAACGGCTCAGTGATGCGGGCCAGACCCGCTACGACTGGCAGCACTACATCCCGCTGTTGCAGAGGAAGCCGGGGGCGCTGCGCAACGGCGCGCCCTTCGCCGACATGGCCGAGCCGCTGCAGCAGTTGCGCCGGGCGCTGCTGCGCAGCCCTGGTGGCGACCGCGTGATGGCGCAGGTGCTGGCCATCGTGCCGACGGCCGGGCTGGACGCGGTGCTCGTCGCTGTGGAACTCGCGCTGGAGACTGGGCCACCCTCGGGCCGAGTGAGCGTCGAGCACGTGGTCAACGTGCTGGGCCGATTGAACGCAACGCCGGTGCCGCCGAACGCGGCCACGACGTTGCAGGTG
>JANLUW010000152.1:0-4589 GCA_031363645.1 Rhizobacter sp.
CTACTCCGCCGCCGCCGGAGCCGCGTCGTTGGCCGTGTTCTCCCGGGCCTCCCACGCCTCGATCTTGCGGGCCGTGTATTCCGGCGACCTGGTGAAGCGCGCCAACGCGCCATAGATCACCGGCACCACGAACAGGGTCAGCATGGTCGCCACGACGACCTCGCCCTTCTTGATGGTCGTGGTGTTGTCGGTCAGCACCTGGAAAGTGCCGTACCACTTCGAAACGTTCTTGATGTCGATCATGGCGATTTCTTTCTTCCCCGAAGGCTCAACGGATGATGGCGATCTTCTTCTGCAGCCGGCGCACGAGCATCGACAGGCTGAAGCAGATCACGAAGTAGACGACGGCGGCGAACAGGTAGGCCTCGACCGGGCGGTTGAAGTTCTTGCCCGCAACCTCGAAGCCTTTGAGCAGGTCGTAGGCACCGATCGCGTAGACGAGCGAGGTGTCCTGGAACAGGATGATGGTCTGCGTCAGCAGCACCGGCAGCATGTTGCGAAAGGCCTGCGGCAGTACGATGAGTTGCATCGTCTGGCCGTAAGTCATGCCGACCGCGTAGCCCGCGTTGACTTGCCCTTTCGAGACGGACTGGATTCCCGCACGCATGATCTCGGAGTAATACGCCGCCTCGAACACCGTGAAGGTGATGATGGCCGAGAGCTCGGCGCCGAGCGAGCGCCCGATCAGCAGCGGGATCAACAAGAAGAACCACAGGATCACCATCACCAGCGGGATCGAGCGCAACGTGTTGACGTAGAACGCCGCCGCCATCACCAGCGGCTTCTTGCCCGAGAGCCGCATCAGCGCGAGGACCGTGCCGATGACGATGCCGCCGACCATCGCGATCAGCGTGAGCTGCACCGAGAACACCAGCCCCTTCCAGATAAAGTTGGTGATCAGGTTCCAGTTGAGAAAACCGAAATCGAAGGTCGTCATTTGCCGGCTCCCACCATGCCCGGCACCTGCACGCGGTGTTCGATCGCAATCGCCAGCCGATTGATCGCGAACGCCGAGATGAAGTAGAGTAACGAGACCGCGAGATAAATTTCGACGCCGCGCGAGGTTTCTTCAGCGGCCTGCTGCGCAAAGAACGTCAGCTCGGCGATGCTCACCGCAAACGCGACCGACGAGTTCTTGATGATGTTCATCGACTCGCTGGTGAGCGGCGGGATAACGATGCGAAACGCCATCGGCATCAGGATGTAGCGGTAGGTTTGCGGCAGCGTCAGCCCCATTGCGAGGCCGGCATATCGCTGGCCTTTTGGCAAGGTCTGGATGCCGGCTTTGACCTGCTCGGCGATGCGCGCAGAGGTGAACAACCCCAGCCCGATCACGACCAGCAAAAAGCTCGGCACCGATCGCAGCGGCAGAAAAAGCGCCGGCAGCACGTGGTACCAGACGAAGAGCTGCACCAGCAGCGGCACATTGCGGAACAGCTCCGTCCAGCACTCGCCGAACAGCGCGAGCCACTTGTTCGGCACCGTGCGCAAAATGCCGATCAGCGAGCCGACGACGAGCGCAATGACAAGCGCCAGCAGCGCCACAGACAGTGTCCAACCCCACGCCGACATCAACCACCGCAGGTACGTCTGCCCTCCCCCGGTGTCCTGGAAGAACACCTGCCAATCCCATTTGCCCAAGGCTCACTCCCGCAGGTTTCGTTCTTGAATTGTCGAAGCGAAAGAAAAGAGCGCGGCGCAGAAGGCTCCACGCCGCGCTCGGTTCAATGTAAGCAAACTTCGCGCCGGAGGGCGCTAGGACTTACCTCAACAGCTCACTGCTTCTTGTAGGTTTCGGCGGGCTTGTCGTTCGGGTTCGCGATCGCGTTTTTCAGCGAGACCGACATCGCCATGCCAACCGTCGCAGCGCGCGGCGGGATCGGCGACATGAACCACTTCGTGTAAATCTTGTCGAGCTCGCCGCTTTTCATCAACGCGATCACCGCATCGTCGACCAGCTTCTTGTAGGCCGGGTCGTCCTTCGGGATCATGATCGCGATCGGCTCTTCCGAAAGCGATTCGCCGACGATTTTGAACTCGGCCGGAGCCTTCGAATTGACGATCAAACCGGCGAGGATGTTGTCGTCCATCACGAAAGCATCGGCGCGGCCCGATTCGAGCAACAGGAACGAATCGGCGTGGTCCTTGCCGAACAGTTCCTTGAACTCCACGCCGTTCGCCTTCTCGTGCTTGCGCAACAGTTGCACCGAGGTCGTGCCGGTGGTGGTCGCAACGGTCTTGTCTTTCAGTTGCGCGACCGAGGTGATGCCGGAGTTGGCCTTCACTGCCGTGCGAACGTTGGTCACGAACGTGGTCGGCGCGAACGCCACCTGGGCTTGGCGTGCGGTGTTGTTGGTGGTCGAGCCGCATTCCATGTCGACCGTGCCGTTCTGCACCAGTGGCACGCGGTTGGCCGAGGTGACGACGGTGTATTCCACAGGCATCGTCGGTGCCTTCAGGTTGGCCCTGATCGCCTCGGCGATCTTGATGCACACGTCGACGTGGTAGCCGGTGTACTTGCCGTCACCCGTGGTGTAAGCGAGCGGTGCCGACGAATCGCGCGTGCCGATCACGATCTTGCCGGCGGACTTGATCTTGGCCAGCGTGTCTGCCGCTTGGGCCAGATTCACGGCACCACAAGCCAACACGGCGGCGAGTGCAAGGACGAGCTTCTTCATTCGAGATCCTTCGGGGGGTTGGGGAAATTCAACAGCGCATTGTTGCGGCTGCCGGCCAACATGAAATACGTAGGCACCCGCAAGTCGAGGGTATTGCCGGAGTCCTCGCCTACGTCGAGCCGGCCAAAAAGTCCCGGAGCGCCGCCGCACCCGGCTTGGTGTGGCGCGCCATCTCAGGCCGTTCGCGGTAGATGCGGATGTCCATCTGGAGCTCGTGCATGCCCGCGGGCGCAGCGCGGACGAGTCGCTTGCTCTTCAACTCCTTGCGCACCGAGCTGGCCGGCAGGAACGCCAAGCCATGGCCCTCGATCGCCATCGCCTTGAGGCCTTCGGCCATCTCGGTCTCGTAGATCGGATCGAGCTGCAGCGGTTCGGGCGACAGCTTGGTGATCACCTCGACCCACCGGCCGAGGTAGGCACCTGCGGCGTAGCTCAAAAACGGCACCGGATGACCGGGCGCCGCGGGCAGACTGAACATCGGCAAGCCGTCGGCATCGGCCTAGGCGTACGCGGCGAGCGTTTCGCGGCCGAGGCTGATCATCTCGTAGCGGTGGGGGTTGAGCGGCAAGGGCTGCGACGGGTGGTGGTAGGCCAGCAGCAGGTCACAGCTGCCTTCGACGGGTTGCAAGACCGCATCGTGCACGTTGAGCGCGCTCAGGCGGCTCTTCATCGCGCCGAAGCGGTTGCGCAAGTCCATGACCCAGTGCGGGAAGAAGGTGAAGGCGAGCGAGTGCGGCACCGCGAACTCGATCATGTCGTTGCCGGCCGCTTTGTGGTTGCGCAACATTTTGCGCGTGGTCTGCAACGCACCGAGGATCTCGAGCACCTGCGCGTGCAGAGTTTGTCCGGCGGGGGTGAGGCGCGTTGGGTAGGCCGATCGATCGACCATATCGATGCCAGCCCAGGCTTCGAGCGACTGGATTCGCCGCGAGAACGCCGGCTGCGTCACATGCCGCAATTGCGCCGAGCGCGAGAAGCTGCGCGTCTCGGCGAGGCTGACGAAGTCTTCGAACCACTTGGTTTCCACGACGCGCGGTGTAGCCAGCCATCGGTTCATTCGGCGCTGAGCTCACGCCCGCCTACATCGTGAAGCGCCAGCGTCCGATGGACTGTGCGCTGCATCCCGTCCGAGCTTCCCGATCAATTGACCAGGTGGGTCGATGCCACCGCACTTCACGAGAAAAACCGAATGAACAGCACGACCACTTTCCTGCCCGTGATGTCACCGACTGTCGTGCTCGCAGCCGGCTGCAGCTCGACACCGAGCAACCTTCAAACCGCCACCGGCGACACGCGCCCGCAGCCAGTGGTCGTGCAGGTTCCCGTCGAAGTGTCGGCACCTGCGCTCGAATCGGGTTGATGGGTGCAGTTCTACAGCGACCGCAACTTCAAGGGCGAGTTGGCCACGCTGGTCGGCCCGGCTTCACTCGAGAGTGCCGACAAGATGACGGGCAAGCAACTCAAGCGTCACATCGACAGCCTGGTCACCGGCTCGAAGGCCACACTGCGCGTCTACGAACACTCGATGTTCAAGGACCGTTCGACGGTGTTCGGCCCCAACAGCCGCGAAGCCGGCCTGATCACCACGCTCGGCATCGGCGGCGACATCCAGTCGCCGCAACTCGAGTGCGACGGCTGACCCAACGTCAGGCCACGACCTCTTCGGCGCTGCTCTGCTGCAGCCGCCACATGTCGGCATAGCGGCCATTCATCGCGAGCAATTCGGCATGCGTGCCGCGCTCGAGGATGCGGCCGAGTTCCATCACGAGGATCTGGTGCGCATCGACGACCGTGGACAAACGGTGCGCAATCACCAGCGCCGTCTTGTTGCGCGCCACACCTTGCAGCTCGGCCTGGATGGCACGCTCGTTGGCGGAGTCGAGCGCCGAGGTGGCCTCGTCAAAAATCATC
>JANLUW010000198.1:0-3596 GCA_031363645.1 Rhizobacter sp.
CGCGATGCCACGCTCGAGGTGCCGACGCTGATCCTGCCGTCGATCCAGGTCAACGTGCGCGCCGGGCAGTTGCCGCCAGCGGACAAGAACGGCGTTTCTTACCTTCGCATTCCGCTGAACGCGTTGCCGGTCCACAGCTGAGTCGCAGTCAGCGAGTCGGCGGCGCTGCCGCGGGCCAGCCGGGCGATCGAATCCAGCTCTGCACGCCTGCCGCCCGGTCTTGCCACACTGCCAAAACGTCCCGCAGCGGCTCGAAAAACGCAGGCGAGCAACAGAGATAAACAAGCCCTCGCCGAAGCTCAGCTGCCGGCCCCAGGAACCGAACCCGATCGTGCCCAGCGAGTGGAATCCGACATGGACGGCAACCATCGCGACTCCGAGCGCCGAGAACAGCTCCAGCACGGCCGTCAAACAGGAACGCGATGCGCAGCACCGCCATGGTTCGCACGCGCAACGATTGCGCCGCATCGAAGACCCGAGCGGCCGTGGCGTCCACCGCGCCGAGCGCATGCACGGTGGCCAGGCCACGCAGTCGGTCAAGCAGGAATGCGTTTATTTGCCCATCTCGGCCAGTTGCGCTTTGCTCGCCGCACGCGCACGCCAACGACGAGCCCCATGAACAATACGGAGCATCAGAGCAGCCACTCACGAGAGACGGGCAACGACGTTCGCAGCGCCTGTTGCGCACAGCCTAGACCTGCTGACACGCTGGTCGGACCGAAACAACACGGTCAGTTTCGGCGTCATGGTGACCCTGGGTGTCCTGCTTGGCAGCGTTGTATCGGCGCTGCTGCGCAAGGAGTTCCACGTCGAATCCTTCCGCAGCACCGAGGACATGTCCAACCACCTGCTGGGTGGCTTGCTGATGGGATTCGGCGGCGTGACCGCCATGAGATGTTCGATCGGCCAGGGCATCAGCAGCCTGTCGCTCCAGTCTGCAGGCGCCCGCCTTGCGGTGGCAGGTCTTGTGGGCGGCGCTTGGCTGACCCTGCGATTCCAAGCTTGGCGGCACGACCAAGCTGTCGTCTGAGACGCCGGTGAAATTGCCCGGGGCGCCACAGGCGGGTGTCCACGGCCCGATGTGATGCTCGCGCCCGCCGTCCCCCACCAAGCCGAACTGCACCGCGACGGGCCGCGTACCGTGCATACGACGAGTCATCCCGTCGGCGTCCCGTTCGGGTCATCCACCTCGGCGCAACAGCCGAACCTGCGTCGCCAGTTCGAAACCAACGTGGTCGCGCGAACCTGAGCGGAGCTCCTCGTTCAGGCCAGGCCCAGCGCTTTCAAGCGGCGATACATTGTTCGCTCGCTCAGGCCCAGTTTTTCAGCCAGTTCGCGCCGGGTGAGCCCGCCGTCTTGCACCAACTGCCTGAGTTCAAACTCGTCTGCCGCGGCGCGAGACGGCGCGAGGGGCGGAGGCGGCAAAGCGGCCATCGGTCGCACTTCGGCGCGTCCGACCGACTCCGGCAGGTGCTCAGCGCGAACGATGCCATCGTCGGCGAACAGTCGAGCCCGGTCGAGCACATTGCGCAGTTCGCGAATATTGCCTGGCCAGTCGTACGCCTGAAGTCGCGCCATGGCATCGGGCGCGACCGCCAGGTGGTGCTTGGCGTTGCCGCCGCGTTGCAGGAAGGAATCAACCAGCATCGGGATGTCCGCGACCCGCTCGCGCAGCGGCGGAAGGTGGATCGGGAACGCGCTGATGCGGTAGTACAGGTCCTGACGGAAGCGGCCATCGGCCACCATCTGTTGCAAGGGCTTGTGGGTGGCCGCCACCAGCCTGAAGTTGGCCTGTTGGGTCTCGATGCTGCCGACGCGGCGGAAGGTGCCCGACTCGATCAGCCGCAGCAGTTTCACTTGCATCGCCAGCGGCACATCGCCCATCTCGTCCAGAAAAAGCGTGCCGCCGTCCGCCGTTTCGACGAGACCCTTCTTGCGCGCATTGGCACCCGTGAAGGCGCCCTTCTCGTAGCCGAAGAGTTCGCTCTCGAACAGCGTCTCGGTGAGGCCCGAGCAGTCCACGACCACGAAGGGGCCGCTGGCCCGCTCGCTGGCCTCGTGCACTGCACGCGCGAACAATTCCTTGCCAGTGCCCGACTCACCGAGCAACAGCACGGGCAGCATGGACGGTGCAACCCGCTGTACCGATGAAAGTGCGGCGTTGAAGGTCGGTGCGCGACCGACCAGCCCCTCGGCACTGGGCCGGGCGGATGCATGGCGAACGGTGACCAGGCGCTCGACATAGGCCACCACCGCACGGCTGGCATCGAGGATCGGTCGCAGTTCAACGTCGACATGCTCCGGCCCCCGCGGGGTGTGATGGATGTGCAGCACGCGGTCCGGCCCCTTGAGCTCGAACGCCCTCTTCATCGGGCAATGCTCGCCCGCCTGGTCGCAGGGAACGTCGTAGTGATGCGAAACCCGGAAGCACTTGTGGCCGATATAGGGCTCGCCCGCGGTTCCGAACTGGCGCTGATAAGCGGTGTTGGCGGCAAGGATGTTGTAGTCGGGGTCGAGCACGATCATCGGTTGTGCATCGTGCTCGAGAAACGAGATCAGCGCCTGCACCTGCGGGACCGACCGCAAGGCGCGAGGCTCGGTCGCCGCTTCAGCCGGAGCGTTGTAGCGAGCTGCTGTCTGACGGACGTGATCGTGGGCATTCGTCATCCGGTGGGACCCTCGCGTTCTGGCATGTCGTCTCCATTGTGCGCCCCGCTGCCACAACTGCCACTTCGCAGTGGCGGACTGCCACATTTTTCTGCCACACAACCCGCCGCGTGACAGGCCCGGTCCGGACCGTCATCTGCGGATTGAAGCAAACGTCAAGCTAATCAACGGCTTGCACTCCTCAATTCGGCCGCGAAATCGGTGGCACGGCTCTTGATATAGATGCTGATATGCCGACCCGAACGGGGTCACCACGGCATTCGAGATACAAGGAGACTCACCATGCAAAAGAACGAAGGCACCCTCGATCGTGGACTACGCGTTGGCGCTGGCCTGCTGTTGATCGACCTGGCCGCGACCCACACCGTGGGCTTTTGGGGCTACATCGGCATCGTGCCGCTGCTCACCGGCGCCGCCGGCGTGTGCCCGCTGTACTCGCTGCTCCGCATCAACACCTGCCGGATCCATCGACGCTGAGCCGCAAGCCGACCGACCGATGTTGCCTGGCGCGATGCGCCCGTCCGATGAAGAACCGCGAAGGCCATGATGAACACGCGCAACAACTTGCAGGTCGAAGGCTTCTTCGATCCCGCCACTTGGACTGTCAGCTACATCGTCTTCGACAGGAAGACTCAGGTCTGTGCGTTGATCGACAGTGTGCTCGACTACGACCCAAAGTCCGGCCGAACGTCGCACGGCAGCGCCGACCGCTTGATCGAGCGCGTGCGAGAACTCGGCGCGAAGGTGCAGTGGATTCTCGAAACCCATGTCCACGCCGATCACCTGTCGGCCGCCCCCTATCTGAAACAGGCCCTGGGCGGAAAGTTGGGCATCGGGCAACACATCACCACCGTGCAGAAGGCGTTCGGCAGCCTGTTCAACGCCGGCAGCAACTTCGCCGACGATGGGCGCCAATTCGATCAGCTCTT
>JANLUW010000213.1:0-3780 GCA_031363645.1 Rhizobacter sp.
CAAATCCACCGCTCGACTTTGGTCAACACCAAGTTCATCGCCGGCGTGAGCCGCGACATGCGCGGGCGCCAGCTGGTCGGCGTGAAAGGCCGCCCCGAAAAGCTCGAAGTCAGCCGCAGCTTGGCGGGGTTGTTCAAGGGGATGTAGGCGAATCTACGTGGCATGACCACCGGCGGCACCGGGCCGAGCAAGCTCGCAACATCAAAGTCGGCCGACAGCGCCGGGCCTGCGACCTTGACCATGTCGAAGCCGCTTGCCGGCTTCGAGCCGAGTTCGGGTTGCGCCGCTTTTGGCTTCGTAACCTTGCCTGTGCGCGCTGTCTTCTTGGTTGCCACGACCCCTCTGGAAAAGTATTGATCGAGCGATTCTCTAGTGTATATACAATGCACCGATGGATAACCTGAAAATTTCTGATGGCGTGTTGCGAAAGCTCGAAGAGCAGCACAACGTCACGAGGGCAGAGGTTGAACAATGCTTCAGGAATCGGCTTGGGCGCTTGCTCGTAGACAATCGAGCGCTGACCAAGACCAATCCACCGACACTTTGGTTCGTCGCTTGTACGAACAAGGAAAGGAACCTGAAAGTTGTGTACATACAAAGAGGAAACATTGTTGAACTAAAGACCGCTTACGATCCCAACGAAGAGGAGACAAGGATCTACAAGCGATTCGGCCAGTAGCCGATCACTTAAAGGAGAAAATGAAATGGTAAGGATCAAAGACACGACCGAGGCATGGGACAGTCGCGCGCTGGGCGCCGACGAAGAGCATGTAGGCATAGCCAGTCAGGACCACGAATCGGCCCTCGACGATGCGCTTGAGTTGCAGTCGATTTCCATTCGCCTGCCGAAGCAGCTGATCAATCAGTACAAGCTGATCGCGCATTTCCACAAGATTGGCTACCAGCCTTTGATGCGGGACGTGATGGCTCGGTTCGTGCCCAACGCCATCAGGGAAATCCTTGAGGCAGAGCAGGCCAAGTCAAAACTGGCCGCTGCACAAGCGAAGCACGTTGAGGTGAAGGTGCCGACAACGAAGGCGCTGGCGGAACCAGCGCGCAAGGCCGCGTGAACGTTCAAACCGCCACTAGCCCGCTTCGGCGGGCTTTTTCATGTACGGCGTGCTGAATCGCGGGAACAGCACGTGCAGATCGCACCGCTTTCTGTCGTTCAGTGCGTCGACGATCCATGCTGTTTCAGCGGGCCGATCAATCGATCGGCCGGTACATCCGGCGACCACGTCGCGATGACCAGCGGATAGTCGAAAGCCTCGCTGGCTGGCAGCAGACGCGTGAGGGATGCGTCGGACTGCGACTCGATCAACTTCTTCGCGATGTCATGCGCGATTTCGATCGTCTCTTAAATCGTGCGCCCTTGCGCCACCAGCCCCTGAACCTCGTCGCTCGTCGCCAGTTACACACCCTCGGGCAGCCTCTCGATGTGCAACTGAATCATGTGTTCCATGGTTCACTCCAGAGGTATCGTCCCTGCGTCTCGCGGTAGCAAGCAATGGAGTTTTCAGCATAGGCGTGGCGCCTTTTTCGAGGCCGCATCACCCCAACGTCCACAACCCGTTGACGACGCGGGCGCGACCGAGGGCGGCGAGGGCGTCGAGGATCTGCGGGATGCGGCGCCTCCATGGGCCGCGGCCGGTGAAGGTGGCTTCGATCACCTCGAGCGCGATCGGTCGCGCGTTCGCGGTCAGCACGCCGGCCACGCCGCGCATCTGCTCAGGCAGTGTGTTCGGCCACGGGCGTTGGGGTGGCGCGAGGTCGGGCTTCGCGGCCCTGCCCGGCTTCCTCTTCGCGGGCAGCGCTACTTCGGGCGCGCCGAGGTCGAGTTCGTCCTGCGTGGCCACGGGCAACGCAGCCGCACCGCGCAGCGAAGGGTCCTGAAACTCGGGGCGCAGCCAGCGCACCGTGCCATGCGCTTCCTCGGCAGCGCGCTCGGCGTTGAGGGCGACGAGGCGCACCAGCAACTCTTCTTCGGCCGCGGCCTGCGCCGCAGGTTTCTCGGGCCACGGCAACGTGCCGCCGGGCTGGCCGACGAGCGCGGGCGCGAGGTCGGCCCAACCGTAAGCCTGCAGCACCAGCGCATCGAGCCGGTCGTGCAACTCGGCGAGCACGCTGACGAGGCCGTTCGCGTGCGTGATCTTTTCTTTCGCGGTGAGCGGGCGGCCGAGTCGCAGCGCGTCAAGCACGTTGTACATGTCGGTCATCGTGAGCGTGGCGTGCGCGGCTTGTTGGCGCTTGCGGTGTGCGTCGAGTTCTTCGGCGGTGGCGGCGATCTGCGCGGCGAGGGCGGGTTGATCGGCGAGGTTGGGGAAAGGGGCGGCTTCGAAGCAAGCGCCCTTCATGTCGCGCGGTCGGTCCTCGAGGGTGCCCCCCGCATTCAAGACCCAGCGAACGTGGGCGGCACTACTGAGGACGCCAAGCAGGGTCGCATCTGCGCTGCCAACGACGACAAGCGTCTGGTCCGGAAGAACGTGACCGGGCAAAAACGAAAACATGCGGTGCTTCGATGTGAGCACGGTCGCTATGAAGCGTGGCAAACCGGCGATCGAGAATCGAACACGAGGGTGGTTCTCGCCAAAGAGCCACCAATTGAGCCTTCGCGTGACGCGGAGATTCTGATCGCGCTCAGGCTTTACCCTTTCGCGTAGCCACTGGAAAGCCTGAGGCTGCTCAATGCGTAAGCGGTCTACCGTGAACCCGTAGGTATCAATGACGGACGCACTCCGCGACGTTGCATTTACATCTCTGCCGTTCAAGTACGGCTTGATGATTGGAGGGTAGGCGTGAGAGCCGCCAATGTTCACCACCTGCTCCGGGGAAAGTACAAACCCTTCGCCGTGTGGGTACACGCCGACGTTGCATATTTCCGTGTTCGCCTCAAGCGATCTCGCAGCAAGCACGTTAGCGCCTATTGTCAGATCGGCATTAACGATTCCTCGCCTCGCACTAAAAGTCACGTCGCGACTGCCATCCGGCGACGACACCTCGCGCCAGACTCTGAGCAAGTCGCCCTCGTTCCGTCCGACCGCGCCGACCGTCATACTGATCCGCACCGCCGCTCCGTCCGCGTTGTCCACCCACGGGTGATCTGGAATGGCGAACGCGAGCGACACTTGGCCCCCGACGTGTTCGGAAAGCGCCCGCTCGACAACCCGCCGATTGAAGGTCTGCGTGAGGCTGTTTGTGGTGATAAGCCCGAACCGCCGCGCATCGCCGCGCGCGACCTTCTGCGCCGCTGCGTGCCACCAGTGCATGACGAAGTCAGCGCTCTCGGGCACGTCGCTCCAAGTGCTACGCAGTGCATCAACGTATCCATCGCCGAGCGAGTCCCGCATCCTCAACTTGCCAATGAACGGCGGATTCCCCACGATGAAATCCGCTTTCGGCCACTCGGCCTTGCGCGGGTTCGTGTACTGCGTCAGCGGCGTCTGAAACGCTTCGTCCGGCACCTGCTCGCCGGTCACCGGGTGCGGCTTCAAATGCACGCCGTCCCACTGCGTCACGGCCCGGCCGCTCGCGTCCATCACGAAGTCGACGCGGTCGCAGGCGAGCACCGCGTCGCGGCACTCGATGTTGCCGTAGTCGTGGATCACCGGCTCGGCCACGCTGGTGCGGCCGTTGGTGCGGATGTGCTATTGCAGGAAGCCGATCCACAACACGAGTTCGGCGAGCGCCGCGGCGCGCGGGTTGATCTCGATGCCGAGCAACTGTTGCAAGGTGACGGTCTCGCCGACCCAACCGAGGTTGCCTTGGTGGACCGCATCGGTG
>JANLUW010000251.1:0-10802 GCA_031363645.1 Rhizobacter sp.
TGCACGCCGCTGAAGAACATCACCGCGCAGGCCAGCGTGGCCCAGCCGGGCACGTCGGCGCCGTAGATGAAGTACTCGATGACGATCCACGTGCCGAATGCGATCGCGAACAGTGCGACGATCACACCAATGCCGCTCCACAGCCGCAGTGGTGCGTTCGTGAACGCGGTGACGCCTGTGAACGCGAGCTTCGACAGGCTGCGCAGCGAGAAGCTGCTGGTGCCGGCGAGACGCTCGGCCGGCAGGTACGGAATGATCACGGTCTCGAAGCCGACCCAAGCGTACAGGCCCTTCATGAAGCGGTTGCGCTCGGGCAAGGCCTTAAGCGCGTCGACCACACGCCGGTCCATCAGCCGGAAGTCGCCTGCGTCGACCGGGATCGGCACCGGCGAGTTGTGGTTCACGAGCCGGTAGAACGCGGCGGTGCCGAGGCGCTTGGCCCACCCCTCGTCGGCACGCGACGCACGCGCCGCGCAGACCATGTCGGCACCGTTGTGCCAGGCCGCCAGCATCTCGGGCACGAGCGAGGCCGGGTGCTGCAGGTCGGCGTCCATCAACAGCACCACCTCACCGACGGCGCGGTCGATGCCGGCCGTGAGCGCGGCCTCTTTGCCGAAGTTGCGCGAGAGGCGCACGTAGCGCACGCCGGGTAGCGCCGGCGCAGCGACCCACGGCGCCATCGCGGCGGGCGTGGCGTCACGGCTGCCGTCGTCGATGACGATGACTTCCCAGTGGTCGGTCAGCTCGGCGAGCTGTGCGGTCAGGCCGGTGAGCAACGGGCCGAGGTTGGCGGCTTCGTTGAAGGCCGGCACCACGCAGCTGATCGCGGGGCGGGAGCGGCGTGGGTGAGGGGGCGTCGTCATGAATGATTCGGGGCTGGCGCGACTTTACGCTGACGCTGCGCCTGAACGTCGGGGTGAAGCGGCGTACCCTTCGCCGTCGACCCATCCGCACGGAGAAACCCGATGACTGAGCCGCAGATTCGCTTCGACGACGGCGCCGTGTACGAAGAGTTCATGGGCCGATGGAGCCAGCTC
The DNA here is from genome assembly GCA_031363645.1 of Rhizobacter sp. Lineage (GTDB taxonomy): Bacteria > Pseudomonadota > Gammaproteobacteria > Burkholderiales > Burkholderiaceae_C > LMDS01. The sequence goes on from JANLUW010000251.1 coordinate 1,038, forward strand.
GTCGGCGCCACCTTCCTGCAATGGCTCGCGCCGCCAGCGCGGTTGCGCTGGGTCGACGTGGGCTGCGGCAACGGCGCGTTCACCGAGATGCTGGTGGGGCGCTGCGACGCGGTCTCGGTGCACGGCATCGATCCGTCGCCGGGCCAGCTCACGTTCGCGCGCACGCGTGCCGCGATCGGCGCAGCGCAGTTCACGCTCGGCGACGCGATGGCGCTGCCGTATGCCGACCGTGCATTCGACGCCGCAGTGATGGCGCTCGTGATCTTCTTCGTGCCCGATCCGGCCCGGGGCGTGGCCGAGATGGCGCGTGTCGTCGCACCGGGCGGCAGTGTCTCGGCCTATGCGTGGGACATCCTCGGTGGCGGGTTCCCGTTCGTTGCGGTGCACGAGGAAATGGCGGCACTCGGCGCGAAACCGCTGTGGCCGCCCAGCGTAGCCTGCGCCGACCTCGACGCGCTGCACGCACTCTGGGAAGGCGCGGGCCTGGCGCAGATCGAGACCCACCAGATCACCGTGCAGCGCTCGTTTGCGGACTTCGACACCTTTTGGCGCATCGCCCAGGGCGGCCCGGGCATCGGCGCGCGAATCTCGACGATGGCCGCCGACGACGTGGTCTTGCTCCAAAGTCGCCTGCGGGTGCGCTTGTCGGCCGACGCCCAGGGGCGCATCACCTGTGCAGCGCGCGCCAACGCCGTCAAGGGTGTGACGCCACCGTAGCGCAGGGCTCGGCCGCTCCGGCCTAGCCCTGATGCCACACCACCCGCTGGTGCTTGCCGGTCCAGCGCTCGAACTGCGCGCCGTACACCTCTTCGATGCGGTTGCGGCGCACCTTGAAGGTGGGCGTGATGAAGCCGTTGTCGACCGTCCATGGTTCGCTCACCACCACGAGGCAGTCGAGTTGCTCGTGCGGATCGAGCCGGGCGTTGACGGCATCGAGGTGGGCCGAGAGCGAGACCTCCATCGCCTGACGCTGCGCCGGCTCTTCGGCGCGCTTCGCGGCCTCGGCGTTGAGCATCACGATGCCCAGCGGCTGGCCGAGGTTGGCGCCGGTGACGATGCAGGCCTCGACCGCGCCGTTCATCACCAGCTTGTCTTCGATCGGCGCGGGCGCCACGTACTTGCCCTTGCTGGTCTTGAACAGGTCTTTGACGCGGCCGGTGATGCGCAGGTTGCCTTCGGCGTCGAGCTGGCCTTTGTCACCGGTGCGCAGCCAGCCATCGGCGGTCAGCGCCTCGGCGGTCAACACGGGCTCTTTGTAGTAGCCGAGCATCAAGCCCGGGCTCTTCATCTGGATCTCGCCGGTCTGCGGGTCGAGCCGGCTTTGCACGCCGTCGTAAGCCTGGCCGACCGTGCCGGGGCGCTGCACGCCGGGCAGCGTGGCGTGCGAGACGCCGCAGTTTTCCGTCATGCCGTAGACCTCGATGATCGGCAGGCCCAGGCGCTCGTACCAGCGCAGCAGCTCGGGCGGCATCGGCGCGGCGCCGCCTGCAGCGATCGTGCACTGGTTCAGGCCGAGCGCGGTGCGGATCTTCTTCGCGACGATGCCCCTGATGATCGGCAGCTTCATCAAGCGCGCCAGCTTCTCGGCCGGCATCTTGGCGTGCACGCCCTGCTGGAACTTGACCCACAGCCGCGGCACCGAGAAAAAGCAGGTGGGTTGCGCGCGTTGCAGGTCGGCGGCGAAGGTCTCGAGGCTCTCGGCGAAGTAGACTCGCATCGAGGTCGCGAGCAGCCCGTGCTCGACCAGCGTTCGCTCGGCCACGTGCGCCAGCGGCAGGTACGAAAGCATGCGTGTATCGCCATTGAGCGACACGCGTTTGAGCGCGGTCGCGAGCGACCACGCGAAGGTGTCGAAGCTGTGCATCACGCCTTTGGGCATGCCGGTCGTGCCCGAGGTGTACATGATGGTCGCGAGCTCGGCGCCGTCGCGCACGGGCTCACCTTGCAACGGCGGCGTGGCGGCCACGATCGCCTCCCACTGCGGGTGCTCGGTGTGCGGCGCGAGCGGTGTGGCAATGCACGGCAGGCCGGCCGGAATGCCGGGCTTCATCGCCTCCCAGGCGTCGAGCTTGCCGATGAACAGCAGCTTGGCTTCGCTGTGCTCGAGGATCTGGCGGATCGTGCCGGCGGCCAGCGTCGGGTAGAGCGGCACCGAGACGAAGCCGGCCATCCAGACCGCGAAGTCGGCCATCAGCCAATGCGCGCAGTTCTTCGACAGGATCGCGATGCGGCTGCCCGGTGCGAGCCCGAGCGACTGCAGGTGCGCGGCCATGCCGCGGGTCTCGGCCATCAGCTGCGCCCAGGTGTATTCGCGCACCGCACCGCCGCCGAGCGGTTGGATCAGCACCGTGCGGCCGGGCGCCGTGCGCTCCCAGTGGTAGAGGCGCTGCAACGCGAGCGCATCGGCGGAAACGGGGTGCTGGGTCGTCGACATCGTGGCTCCTCGATCGCGCGGGCAACATGCCTGCGGCGCGTGCCGGGGACGTTAGGGCATCGACCTTTCGCCGCCTAGAGAGGTTGACCTTGGGTGCGATGATCGCCGCGTGAAATCCTCGCTCATCCGGCTCCCGATTGCGCTGCTGTTCGTGGTGCCGGTGTTCGTGGCGCAAGGTGCTGTGTGGATGCTCGCGAGGCGCTGGGGCAAACTGCCTGTGGCACTGCTGTCGATGTTCATCGCGTGCGTGCTCGGCTGGGCCGCGTACGCGCTTTACACGCGCTGGGTCGAGCGCCGCAGCGCCAGCGAGTTCGGGCGCACCGGCGGGATCAAAGAGCTGGCGACCGGCGTGCTGATCGGCGCCGCACTGTTCGGTGCCAGCGTCGGCGTGCTCGCGTTGTTCGGCCACTAACGCATCACCGGCACGCGCGAGCTGTCGGCCGTGATCGTGCCGCTGTGCCTGGCGCTCGGCGCGGGCACGATCGAAGAAATCTTGATGCGCGGCGTGCTGTTTCGGCTGCTCGAAGAATCGCTCGGCACCTGGATCGCGCTGGCGATCTCGGCCGCGGTGTTCGGGCTGCTGCACCTCGCGAACCCCGGTGCGACGATGCTGGCCGCGGCGGCGATCGCGTTCGAGGCCGGCATCCTGCTCGGCGCGGCCTATGTGCTGACGCGCCGGCTCTGGCTCGCGATCGGCATCCACGCGGCCTGGAACTTCACGCAGAGCGGCGTCTTCGGCGTGCCGGTGTCGGGTGTTGCGCTGACCGGGTTTTTCGTCAGCGAGACGAGCGGCCCGGCCTGGTTGAGCGGCGGTGCCTTCGGCATCGAAGCCTCGGTGATCGGGTTCGTCGTGTGCACCGCGGCGGGCGCCGCGCTGCTGGTGCTCGCGCAGCGGCGCGGCAAGTTCATCGCGCCACATTGGCGCCGCAACGGCGCGGCGCCGGTGCACGTCTCGGCCGCATAACGGCCTGTTCGACGTGACCCGGATCTATGCGCGCGACACGCCGCGTACCGCCGCGAACCATCGCGCGCCGGGGCCGAAGAACAGCAGCGCGCAGGCGACCGCTTCGAGCGCCACGCAGCCCATGTTGACCAGCGCCGCCATCGGCGCGTTGGCCATGTCGTCGGCCAGCGTGAAGCTGTTGAGCACCCAACCGGCGGCGAGGTAGGCGAGCAGCGCCCACCGCCCCCAGTTGCGGCCCTGCCAGGTGCGCCGCGTGAACCAAAGCGTGAGGCCGCCGAACACCAGGTAGGCGCCGATCACGAAGGCGAACATGCCCGGCTGCTCAGCCTCGGGGGCGCGCACGCTCGGCGAGAGCGTCAGCACGCCGAACGCGAGCGACGCGAGCACCAGCACGCAGGCCACCCGCACCGCGTGGGGTGGCGGGCCTGCAGACGCGGCGGGCGCGCCACGCAGTTCGGCTTCCGGCGGGCGATTGGGGTTGTCGGCGCCCGTGCCTATTGCGCGTTCACCGGTGATTTCGGATCGAGCAGAAGCGCCATCAAATCCTTGATCTGAGCCGGCGTGAGCACGCCCGAGTGGCCGAAGCGCGGCATGCCGGAGCAGGCGTTGTAGGCCTTCGCGTTCCAGAGCTTGCCCCAGGTGTATTCGACGATCGCTTGCGAGGTCGGATCGGCTGGGTTCGTTGGGCTGGTTGGATTGATGACCCCGCGCAGCCTGCCGTACTGGCACAGGCTCGGCCCGAGCGTGCCGTACGAAATTTCGGCTTTGGTGATCTGGTGGCAGTTGTAGCAATTGCCGCCGGCAGGCGCACCGGGCGGGTCGCTCCAAGTGCCGCCGCGGCCGTTTTGCGCGAGCTTCTCGCCTTCGCGCCAGTCACCGAGCCACGCGCCGTCGGTCGGCCATTGCACAGTCGCGAGTTGCGCGGCTTCGAGTTGTTTCGCGACGGCGTCGGTCGGCGGCGTGTCGGACGAGCAGGCTGTTTGCAGCACGTCTTGCGTGAGCCGGTCGAGCTTGGCGATGCCCTGTTCGCGAAACGACGATTTGAGGATCGATTGCACCAGGCGGTCGGTGTCTTGCGGCGTCGGTGCGCTGCTGCAGGCGGCGAGAGTCGCGACCGCGAAGGTGAGGGCGAAATGCTTCATGTTCATCGGCTCGCTCAACGCTTGAGCGCCGGCGCGACCGATGTCGCGCCCTTGGCCTGCACGCCCACGTACACGCCGAGCGCGATGGTCGCGTCGGACGCGTAGCCGGGGTATGGGAACCGCTGCTGGCGGTAGCAGTCGTTGAGGCGGCGCTGCAGGCTCCACAGCTCGCCGCTCGACACGCGGTACGCCGGCCAGGCCGCGATGCCGTCGCCGTCGCCGGGGCGCGCGGTCAGGTTCGGCAGGTCTTGCAGTCGAATGCGCTTGCCGGCTTCGCCGTGGCACGAGGCGCACGCGAAGTCGTACGGGCCGCCGCGGAAGAAGAAAATCTTCTTGCCGGCCTCAAGCATCTTGCGTTCTTCGAGGTGGGCCTGCGGCAGCTCGAACTTCATGCCGCGCGACTCGGCCGCGATGTAGCTCACCAGCGATTCGATCGCGAGTTGTTCGCCTTTGCCGAACGGCGTGGCGGCGATCTCGGCGGCGTTCAAACCCTGCTCCATTTGCATGCAGCTGAGCAAGCGCGACTCGAGGTCTTGCACGCGTTGGGTGTCAGCGAACCAGCGCGGCAGTTCGACGAACGCACCTTTGACCACGCCCGGGCCCTTGCCGAAGTCGCAGCCTTCGAGCGAGGCGTTCTTCGGCCCGCGCTTTTGCTTCCACAGGGCCTCGCCTTTGGCTTCCCAGAGGTCGGCCGGGTTGCCGTCGGCAAGCAGTGCGCGGTACTGCGCGATGCCGTCCGCGGTGCTGGTTTGGGCCTGCACCTGACCGTGCGCTGCGAGCGCCAGCAGCGCCGTCGCGGCGAGCGCGATGACGCCGCGAGACATCATGCGATGACCACCTCGTCGCTGCGCTTGTCGCCGCGGTTGTCGACCCAGGCGATGCTGATCTTGTCGCCGGCCTTCGCGCCCTTCACGACGAATTCGGTGAACGGGTTCTTCGCGACCCCTGTGCCCCATTGCGCGGTCAGCACGGTGTTGCCGTTGAGCGCGGCGCTGACCTCGGTGATGTGCCAGGCCGGGATCGTCACGCCGGCTGCGTCCTTGCGCTGGCCGGTTTCCATCTCGTGGCCCATCAGCACGCGCACGATGGCGCCGCTGCCTTGAACTTGCGCACGAATGCGCATCGGGTCGGACATGTTGGTTCCCCTTCGTTTCAGCCGCCACACCCGCCGAGCGTGACCTTGACTTCCTTCTGCGCGTACAGCACCCGGCCGTCGCCCATGATCGCCACGGCCAGCACGTTGGAGGTCTGGCCCATCTTGATGCGCGTCTTCACACTGGTCTCGACCATGTCGGTGAAGTCGAACACGCCAACCAGCGTGGTCGGGTTTTTCTCGACCAAAAACGCGATGCGCTTGACGCCAGGCAGCACGCTGCTCGCACCGATCGGCACGACCGCGCCGTTCTCGGCGATGTCAGGCGCGGTGAAGGCGATGTCGGCGCTCTCGACAGGCTTGGCGATGCCGAGGCCCTTGATCACCTCGTCGACCGATTTGCCATCGAACGCGGCCCGGTTGTAGGCGCTTTGCGCGTGCGCCGGCAGCAGGCCGGCACCGGCCAGCAGCGCAGCCACGGCCACGCTGCGGCTCATCAAGTTTCGGCGGGTTTGCATCGGCGGGGTTCCTGGCGCGGGCATTCGCGCGAGCCAGAACTGTAGGGCCGAATCGTGCCGTTCGGGCTGAGCCCTTCGACAAGCCTGTCCTGAGCTCTGTCGAAGGGCTCAGGGCGAACGGGGTGCGGCGGTCGATTGAACGAGCGTCAACCGCCCGCCGCTTCCCGTGCCACGGCCGCCTCGATCGCGGCTTGCACCTTGCGCGTGCCACGCAGCACCAGCGTCGGGTCGAGACCAGCTTGCGGGGCCACGGCGTGGGCCACGTCGTCGAGCGATTCCGGGTCGGTCATCAGGGCGTGGGCCAGCGCCGAGAGCGCGCAGATCGCACGCCGCGGCAACTGCATCGGCAGCTCGCGCGTGGCGTTGACGATGACGTGAAAGCGCACACTCGCGACCGCCGCGGGTGCCAAGCCCCAGCTCTCGCACAGCGCCGCGCCGAGAGCGTCGTGGCTGACGCCGAACGCGTCGTTTTCGAGCATCAGCAATTCTTCGTCGTCGGCAGCTGCGGCAAGCAGCAGGCGGTAGCGGTCGCTCGCGTGGCGGAACAACACCGCCTTGCCGCATTCCTCGAACAGGCCGGCCGAATGCGCGGCCCACGGGTCGACGCCGAGCGCCGCGCCGATGCGCCCCATCAGCAACCCGCGCACGCTGGCCCGTTCCCACAGCGGATCGAGCTCGGGCGCGGGCGGAAACACCGCCTTCAGCCCCATCGCGAACGTGACGGATGCGACCTCGCGCGTGCCGATGTGGGTGATCGCCTGCTGCACCGATTGCACCCGGCCACGCAGCCCGTAGAGCGACGAGTTGACCGCCTTCAGCACGGCGGAGGCGAGCGCCATGTCGGTCGAGATCAACGCGCTCACGGCCGCCAGATCGAGGCTGTCGTCGAGCAGCAGGCTCGACAGGTTCACCAGCACCTCGGGCTGGGCCGGGATGTCAACGTTCAGCGAACGCAGTTGCAGGTCGACGGACATGGGGCGGCTCAGTTCGGGCGTGGATCACGCGGCTGTCTCGATGCTAGGCGTGGCGCACCGCGGGCAAGGCGCGAATAAGCGCGGCGATGGCCGTCCAATCCGGTGCGCTGGAATGGCGCGCGAGGGTCAGCGCAAGAACGCATCCCACCCCGTCTTGAGGATCAACGCGCTGACGACGGCGATGAACGCGATGCGCACGAAGCCCGCGCCGTGCTTGAGCGCGAGCCGCGTGCCGAGCAGGCTGCCGACCACGTTGGCCACTGCCATCACCGCGGCCACATGCCACCACACATGGCCTTTGAGCGCGAGCAGCACCAGCGCCGCGAAGTTCGTCGCGACGTTCAGCACCTTGGCGCTGGCGCTCGCGTTGAGAAAGTCGAAACCGAGCAGGCGCACGAACGCAAATACGTAGAAGCTGCCGGCGCCGGGGCCGAAGAAGCCGTCGTAAAAACCGACCACGCCGCCAATCGCGCAGGCGATGGTTGCCTGCGTGCGGCCGCTGCGGCTGGGCGCGTGCGCGAGCCCCAGGTCTTTGTGCATGACGGTGTAGACGAGCACGGCGACGAGGATGATCGGCAGCGCCTTACGCAGGCCCTCGGCGCTGACGAGTGTGAGCGTCCATGCGCCGGCGAAGCTGCCGAGCAGCGCCACCGCGGCGGCCGGTAACAACGCCCGCATGGGCAACCGCACGCAGCGCGTGAACTGCACCGCGGCCCAGCCGGTGCCCCAGATGCCGGTGGCCTTGTTGGTGCCCAGCAGCGTGGCGGGCGGCGCGCCGGGGAACACGCCGAACAGCGCGGGCACGAGGATCAACCCGCCGCCGCCGACGATCGCGTCGACACAGCCGGCAAACAACGAAGCCAGCGTGACGATGGCGATATCGATCATGGACAAGGGCCGCAGGAAAATGACGCAAAAAGAAAGCAGCGCAAAAAGCGCGGGCCGAAATGGCGAAGGGCGCCGAGATCACTCGGCGCCCTTCGGCATTTTGCTTCGGCCCGACTACAGCCTGCGTTTTGCACGCGACCGCCAGCGAATGCCTGGGTGCGTTGTTGTCGTGTCTCCTCGGCCTCGTCCTGCACGGCACCACTCCGGTGCCCGCTGCGAGAAGCGCGACTTTAGGCGGCTCCGGTTACCGCTGCACTAGGTGTTTTCGGCATTGGCTTTGCGGGCAGATCAGCGCGCTGCGGCAGGCAGCGACAGCGTGACTTTCGTGCCTTCGCCCGGTGCACTCGCGACCGAGACCGCACCGTTGTGGAGTTCGGCGATGCGCTTGACGATCGCCAGCCCGAGCCCCTTGCCACCCTCGCCGGTGGCGGGCGCGACGCTCTGACGGCTTTGGTAGAAGCGGTCGAACAGGTGCGGCAAATCGGTCGGCGCGATGCCCGGGCCGGTGTCGGCCACGCTCACGTCGACGCGGCTGCCTCGCACCTGCGCGGCAAGCATGATGCGCGCACCGCGCGGGCAAAATTTCAGCGCGTTGTCGACCAGGTTGGCGACGGCGCGCTCGAAGAGTTCGATGTCGACCGCCGCGAACGGCGGCGCCCGCATTTCGTCGGTGGCGTGCTCGGCCACCAGCTCGATGCCCTGCTTCGCGGCGCGCTCGGCGAAGCGGATCGCGATGTCACCGAGCAATTCGCCGAGATCGACCACTTCGGCGTGCAGCACGAACTCGGGCTCGTCGAGCTTGGCCAAGTCACCGAGCGACTGCACCAGTCGCGCCGCGTTGCGCGTGTTGCGCAACGCGATCTCGACCAGCCGGCGGTCTTCGACACTGGCCGCAGCGGCATCGGTGGCCCAACGCGTGTCGAGCGTTTCCAGGCAGGCCACGGTCGCGGTCAGTGGCGAGCGCAGGTCGTGCGAGAGGTTGCTGACGCCTTCGCGCCGAAAGTGATCGAGGCGCCGCAACTCGCTCCATTGCTTGCGCAGCGTGGCCAGCATCATCTCGAATGCGCGGGTGAGCTGGCCGAATTCGTCGCGCGTGACCGGTGGCAGCGCGGTGTGCGGCGCGTCGGCGAGGCCCGCGTCGAGCCCGCGCTGCGAGATGCTCGCCACCGCATCGGTCAGGCGCCGCAGTGGCCGCGTCACCGAGACGATGATCAGCACCGCACCGAGCGTGGTGACCGCGACGATGGCCGCGATCAGCCCGAGCGCCGGTCGCCCGAAGCTCATGCGCAGCGCGGCCCAGCGGCCGTCTTTCGGTTCGATCGACGGCGCCTCGCTGGTGTGGAGCACGAGGTAAAGGTAGCCGACGACCGCGTCGCTCGCCTGCATGGTCGCGTGGCGCACCGGCTGCACGGCGACGATCGCATCGGCGTCCATGCGCTCCGGGTCATCGCCCATCACGTAGGCGGCGTCGGGCCGGCCGATGGCTTCGAGCACCGGCGCCAGCGCGACGCGAAAGTCGGGCGCGTTTCTCGCACTGCCGCTGGCCGACAGCACGGCACCGTCGAGGCCGAGCAGATAGAGCTGCGTGTCGGGCTCGAACAGCACCATGTTGCGCAGCCAGCCGCGAAACTTGTCGGGTTCGGCCTCGTACGTCTCGAACAGGTAATCGTTGTTGGCGACAACACGCCCGAGGAACGCGGTGCCACGCCGGTAGGTCGTCTCGTGCTCGAAGCGCTGGAAGGCGTAGATGAC
>JANLUW010000237.1:0-3472 GCA_031363645.1 Rhizobacter sp.
GACCGATAACGGCAGCGCCTACATCGCCCATGAAACTCGACGCATCGCCCGGTCGCTCGGCCTCACGCCGATCAACACGCCGGTGTGCAGCCCGCAGAGCAACGGCATGGCCGAGAGCTTCGTCAACACGTTCAAGCGCGACTACGTCGTGAGCGACTCGCCGTCCCACCTTGCGTCTCGGCCAAAGGAGCGTGAGGATGGTGTGCACCTATTTCGTTGGTGGACACCTATGCATCCCAATTCCGGTCCTCGGCGCCGCCACAGTGATGAGATCAAGGCCAAGGTTCTGGCCGCCTGCGATGAACCGGGCGCCTCGATTTCCGGCGTCGCCCTTGCGCACGGTCTGAACACCAATCTCGTGCGCAAGTGGCGGTCCGGTCGCGGCGTCAAGCGTGCCGTCATGGTGATCGCGCCGAAGGTGGCAATTCAGGCGTCACCTGCACCGCTTGGTGTCACCCCCGAGTTCGTCGCGGTGGTTATGCCCGCACCTCCCAGGGCTGTGGCGCGCGCAGCGGTTCAACCGATGGTCGCCGCGCCGATCAGCGAGTCGCTGATCCAGATCGAGCTTCGCCGAGGTGCGCTGCACTTGAATGTCCGCTGGCCGACTGCGGCTGCTGAAGACTGCCGGGATTGGCTGAGCGAGCTGTTCTCGGGCCTGCTCAAGTGATCCGCATTGATCAGCTCTGGCTGTGCACCGCGCCGATGGACATGCGCGCCGGCGCCGAGCGGCTCATGAGCTGCGTCGTGCAGACCACCGGCGCTGCCCGCGCCCATCACGGCTACCTCTTCGCCAACGCGCGGGCCACGCGCATCAAGCTGCTAGTCCACGACGGGTTCGGCGTGTGGTGCGCTGGTCGGCGCCTGAACGCCGGTCACTTCGCGTGGCCGCGCGAAGCGGCGACCTCACCACTGTCGCTCACACCAGCGCAGTTCGATGCGCTGGTTGTCGGCCTGCCGTGGCAGCGACTGCCCGAGATGAGCGTGATCACGCGGATGTAGCCGCGTGTGGCGTGATCACGCGGATGTAAGCAGTGTGTCGACAAGCTCACCACGTGAGCCATCGCGTTGACAGGACATCCGCCAATGGCGTGAGGTCGCGAGACTTGGCAAGATGCAACGCATGCTCAGCATGCATGACCTCGAGCCCCAAGACCTGCAGGGTCTGTCGCAAGAGGCCGTCACCGCGCTGGCCGCGCAAATGCTCGAACACATCCGGCACCAGGCCAGCGGGCTGCAGAGCAAAGACCACGAGCTCGAACTCCAGCAAAAGCTGCTGCAGCGCAAGGACCGCGACATCGCCTGGCGCGACGCGAAGATCGAGAAGATCACCTTCGAGCTGACGCGCCTGAAGCGCTGGAAGTTCGGCGCCAAGAACGAAGCCATGACGGCCGATCAGCGGCAGATGTTCCAGGACACACTGCTGGAAGACGAGGCCGACCTGGAGGCGCAACTCGCCGCGCTGCAGGCCGCCTTGCCCAAGACGCCTGCCAAGGCCAAGCAAGCTCCCCGTCGCCCGCGCCGCCAGGCGTTGCCCGCCCATCTGCGCCGCGTCGAGCATCACCACGAGCCCGAGCACACCACCTGCACGACAGCGGATTGCGGGCAGCCGATGACGCGCGTCGGCGAGGACATCAGCGAACGGCTGGACATCGTGCCGGCAGAGTTCTTCGTGCACCGCCACATCTACGGCAAGTGGACCTGCCGCTGCTGCCAGCGCCAAGGCATCGAGCGCCTGGTGCAGGAGCCGGCCGATCTGCAGATCATCGCTGGCGGCATCGCCGCCAGCGGGCTGGTGGCACACACGCTGATCAGCCGCTTCGTAGACCACCTGCCGTACTACCGGCAGGAGGCCATCAATGCCAGGTCTGGCGTGCACACGCCGCGTTCGACGCTGGCACGCACCGCCGGCAACGCCGGTGCCGCGATGGTGCCGCTGTACGAGGCGCACAAGCGCTTCGTGCTGAGCTGCCCGGTGCTGCATGCCGACGAGACGCCTGTTGCGATGCTGGACCCCGGCGCCGGCAAGACCAAGCGGGCGTACATCTGGGCTTACGCGCGGGGCGAGCTGGATGCTCAAGCCGGCGTGATCTACGAGTTCTGTCTGGGTCGAGGGTCGAAGTACCCGGGGGCTTTCCTGGGTGCGGCGCAAGGTCCGCCGGGCTCAGCACTTGAAGAGCAGACAGCCTGGCGCGGCACGCTGGTGTGCGATCAGTACGCCGGGTACGACGCCGTGCTCGACAAGCGTGTGTACCCGCAGCGCATCGCCGCCCATTGCGTCGCGCACGCGCGGCGCAAGTTCGACGAACTGGTCGGCACCAGCGAGGTGGCCAAGGGGGCGATCAAACGTATCGGCTGGATCTACCACGTGGAAGGCCAGTTCGAGGGGATGGACGCGCAGCAGCGTCTGGTGGCACGCGAGCAGTTGACGGCTCCGCTGTGGAAGGAGTTGCGCGTCTGGCTGAAGCTCGAGCGCAGGCGCGTGCCGGACGGCGGATCGATCGCGGCGGCGATCGAATACAGCCTGAATAGCTGGGACGCACTGACGTGGCACCTTGAAGACGGGGCTGTGCCGATCGACAACAACTTCATCGAGCGGCAGATCAAACCGTGGGCGATGGGCAGGAAGGCATGGCTGTTCTGCGGCAGCGAGCTGGCCGGTCAGCGTGCGGCGATCGTCATGAGCCTGGTGCAGTCGGCCAAGCTCCACGGGCACGATCCTTGGGCGTATCTGCGCGATGTACTGGAGCGGCTACCCGGTCATCCCAACAGCCACATCGAAGAGCTGCTGCCGCACCGCTGGCAAAAACCCGCCGCCTGACAGCTGGCCGACGACATCGTCGTCGTCTCGGCGTCGTCAGCTCATGGGGGACGGCGGGCCGCTCACGTTAGTCCAGCTTGCGATGATGGTTGGCTGCCAGCGATGCGGCAGCAACTGCTGTACGCGGCTGGCGCGCTGCGTGGGCAAGCGCTCAAGCACGTCCTTTACGTAAGCGTACGGATCGTGCCCGTTGAGCCGAACCGAGTGCACGAGGCCAATGACCGTAGCGGCGCGTTTGCCCGCACGCAGGCTCCGGCGACGTTGACTGCAGAGATGGCCCAACCCGGCACGAAATCCTTGGCCAGTGTCAAAGTTATTTTAGTAGTTGGGGGGCGGCCCCCTGAACCCGTCTGGCGCCGGATGGTCGCCATGGGCCAGATTCGGTGGCGGACCGTCGAGTTCAAGGGCGTTGACCCCTCGGTAGTCACCTCACCGCCGAACCGGCGCATCGACTCGGACAGAGCGCGTTGATGGCCATGCAAATTAGCCTGGATGAGCTCTCCTCTAGTGTCGCGAGTTAGAAGTTCGTTGAACTAATTTACCTACTTTGAGTCGATCGCGTACCGTGTGCACAAGACGAGGCGGCGATGCGTGGAAGACCCAAAGCGGAACTGGTGTTGACCGAAGAAGAGCACGAGCAGCTCAAGGGCCTGA